>JBEBJW010001137.1:0-2966 GCA_040079715.1 Myxococcota bacterium
ACGCACAGGCCCCAGCAGTCGGGGTCGCCGTCGCAGGCGTCCCAGCACGCGTCGACGCCCTTGATCGGGCGCGCCCGGTACGACGGGGCGGCCTCGCTCCGGTCGGGGGCGGGCAGGTCGCCGGCGACGACCCGATCCACCAGGGCCAGGTCGACGGGGCTGGCGCCGCAGGTCACGGCGTCGGCGCAGGCCTGCGGCACGCCGGTGGCCACGGTGCTGACGAGGTCGACGTACGCGACCGCGCCGGCGTCGATCATCGCACCCAGGGTCGGGCCGGCGTCGTCTCCGATCCGGACCCACTGGCGGCCGTCATCGAGCACGGTGACGTCGACGATCCGCTCGACGCCGTCCAGCGCGAGGTCGTACCGGGCGGTGTCCTCGATCTGGACGGCGTCGTACACCACGAGCCCGGCGTCGGGGGCGACCTCGGCGCCGCACGCGACGACGAACCCGGCGAGACCGACGCAAAAACCACACTGCATCCGAACCATGGGAACCTCCTGTGTGGCCGATGGCCACGATCGGAAGGTACGGCGGGGGCGGTGGCGAATCGGTCGCAGGACGTCCCGACCTGTGTCGCGGCGGGCGCCCAGGTCCCTGGCCGCACCTCCCTCGCCTCCGCCCCCTTGACCGAGACGCCGTTGGTTGGTCAGACTGGAGCGTGCAGTGCTACCGATGGTGGACAGCTGTGATGCATCCGGCACCGATCCTCGCGTGGCTGGGCGCCTGTGGCAGCGTCCACCTCCTCGTTCCCCCGGACCCGCACGGTCCCCAACAGTGCGACACCCCCGGGACGAAGCTCCGGCGGGCCGAGCCGAGCCCGTTGGGTTTCAGCGCCGCCGACCTGGTGGATCGATTGGTGGACAGCGCGCTGGTCGTCACCTTTTCGCCGCCGTCGGGTCCCACGGATCTGGACCTGACCTCCATCACCGCGTTCAGCGTGGCGGCCGAGCTCTCGCGCGACTGGGACGTCGAATACGTGGAGGAGACCATCGACCCGGACGCGCACTGCAAGTGGTTCGACCAGTACCTCCGAGCCGCGATTCGGGTCACGCTCGTCGACGCAGCGTGTCGGGTGCGACTGGATGGCACCATCCTGATCGCAGCGCCGTCGTTGGATACGTCCACCTGGGTGATCAGTCCTCCCAGTCGAGGCGGTTCACTGTCCGGTACGCTGGCACTGGACGATGCGGCGCGGATGGCGGCGAAGGTCGAGTCCCAGTACCCACAGCACGCTCCGATCACCTTCGAGCGGATCCGAGCCATGGTGGGCGGCGTAGGCGGCTCCGGCCTGCTGGTGTGGGGGCTGTACCGTCAGGGTTCGGGCACGCCCATGTCCACCGGTGATGCGCGCGCGACCGGCCAGTTCGCGCCCGCTGGCGGGGGTGTTCCCACCGCGTGCGACACCCGCTGACGCTCCGGGACCGACCTTGAACCGCCGACCCGTCTCGGTACGCAGAACGCGAGAATCGTGCCAAGGACCAAACGCCCTTGAGGGGATCTGAGACGCCCTTCAGGGGATCTGAGACGCCCTTCGGGGCATCTGAGACGCCCTTCGAGGGGAACTGAGATGCCCCATCAGGGGAACCGGGACGCCCTTCAGGGCATCTGAGACGCCCTCCGAGGGGAACCGAGATGCCCCACCAGGGGAACCGAGACGCCCTTCAGGGCATCTGAGACGCCCCTCAGCGGCTCACCGGACCACCGGCGACCACGCGACCAGGACCTCCGAGTCGCCGAGCACCAAGGTCCACGCCGCCTCCCGCGCCTCCAGCCGGACCTCGCCGTCCAGCGGCCGCCGGTCGACCAGCGTCGCGTTCTTCGGGTTCAGCCCGCGGATCACCAGCGCGCCCCGCCCGTCCACCCGCAGCTCCACGTGCTGGCGCGACACGTAGTCGCCGTCGATCCGCGCGTCGCACGTCGACGACCGCCCCAACACCATCGGCCGCCCCGACGGCACCGGCCAGGCCCGCTGGCCCGACCGGACCACCCACCCCGTCGACCGCGCCACCGGCGAAGCCACCGGCGCAGCCTCCGCACGCTCGGCGGACGGACGGATCACCGTCGGCGACTCCGACGCCGGCGACGGCGGCGCCCGCCGATCGCGGACCCACCGGGTGTTCGACGCCTGGTCCCACTGCGTGCCGTCGTCGTCCGGGTGCACCAGCGGCGGCGGCACCACCGCCTCCGCCCGGGCCTTCGCCTTCTCCGGCGGCGGCTCCCGTCGACGGGTCCGCGGCCCCTCCGTCCGCGGAGGTGACACCGGGGTCGCCGCCTCCCGCAACGCCGGGCGCGGGCCGCGGGTCTCGGCGAGCAGCACGTCCGTGTCGCCGCCCACCTCCTCCACCGCGAGCGGCGGCGGCACCACCGGCGCGGCCTTCGACGCCGGCTTCGCCGCAGGCTTCGGCGGAGTCTTCGCGGGCGGAGCCTTCGGGCGCAGCGCGCCCACCACCGTCGGGCCCGCCTGGGTGAACGCCTCGGTCGCGTCGTCGGCGACGGCGGACGACATCGTCCGCTGCTCGTCGGTGTCGTCGTCCTCGTGGACCTGACGCGAGAACCGCCGGGTGGTCCGCGCGTCGGTCGGCTCGTCGAGCTCCGGGATCCACTCCGTCCCGTCGAGCGCGGTCGGGCCGTCGTCGACCTCGGTCGGCTCGTCCGGCAGCACGGTCAGCGCGGGCGCCCGCCGGATCCGCGCGATCGACGGCGACGGCATGGGCGCGGAGCTGGACGGCTCCGCAGGCACGGGCGCAGCCGCGGGCGCAGGCGAAGCCACCCGGGTCGAGCCGATCGCGGTCGGGCCGGTCCCGGTCGACATCGTCGCCGCGGTCGACGGCGAGGGCCTCGGCGAGGGCGTCGGCGTCCGCGACGGCGTCGGCGACGACGTCGGCGACGATCCGGTCGAGGACGACGGCAGGGCCGCCGCGGACGGGCGCGCGGTCCGGGCGGTGGTCGTCCCGGTCGTGGAC
>JBEBJW010001138.1:0-2960 GCA_040079715.1 Myxococcota bacterium
TCGCCCGGTCGAGCACCCGGGCGTACGTGGCCTCGATCCCGCGGTCGACCAGGCGCAGGACGGCGTTGCCGTGCTCGCCCTGGGGCCGCAGCCACCGCGAGGCGAGCAGCGGCACGACCGTGAGCGAGATCCCGAGCGACGCGAGGACGGTGAACGTGACCGCGAGCGGCAGGCTGCGGATGAACATCCCGGCCGTGCCGGGCAGGAACAGCAGCGGCAGGAACGCGAGCAGCAGGGTGGCGGTGCAGCCGATCACCGCGAGCGCGATCTCCTTCGTGCCGTCGATCGCGGCGTCGATCGGCGACTTGCCCTCGCGCAGGTGCCGCGACACGTTCTCGACCACGACGATCGCGTCGTCGACGAGCAGCCCGAGCGCGATCACGAACCCGACGATCGACAGCTGGTTGATCGACGAGCCCGACCACCCGAGCCCGGCCAGCCCGACCGCGAGCGACAGCGGGATCGACACCATCACCACGTTCGCCGCCCGCAGCCCGAGCGGCAGCAGCGTCAGCAGCACCAGCGCGATCGCGATGGTGAAGTCGCGGGTGAACCCGGACAGGCGGTGGGCGACGTTCACCGACTGGTCGAAGCCGAGCGCGATCTCCACGCCGTCGGCGACCGGGACCGCGCGGACGGCGTCCACCGCAGCGTCGCGGACCGCGAACACGTTCGCCTTCTCGTCGAACTGGGCGGTGACCCACACCGCGCGGTGGCCGTCGAGGCGGGTCAGGGTCTCTGCGTCGGCGTGGTGGCGCCCGATCGTCGCGAGGTCGCCGAGGTGGACCTTGGCGCCGCCGCGGTCGGCCACGACGATCGCCTCGAGCGCGTCGAGGTCCTCGAACGCCGCGTCGGGAGTGACGGTCAGGCGTCGCTCGCCGCGGTCGACGTGGCCGCCCGGGATCCGCGCGTCGTTGGCGGCGATCGCCCCGAGCACCTGGCCGACGGGGATCCCGAGCGCGCCGAGCGCGTCGGTGTCGATCGCCACGTCGACCTCCTCGTCCGGCAGCCCGACGATCTCGGTCTTTCGCACGCCGGCGACGCTGTCGAGCGCGGTCTGGACGGCCTCGGCGGTCGCGCGGACCACCGCGAGCGGGGCGGTGTCGGCGACGATCGCGTACTGCAGGACGGCCACGTCGCTCGGGCGGAGCTGCCGGACCTCGATCCGGTCCAGCTCGTCGGGGAGTTCGGGTCGGGCCGCGTCGACCTCGCGCAGGACCGCGGCGTACTGCTCGTCCGGGTCGGCGTCGAGCTCGAACTCGACCTGCATCGACACGGCCCCGTCGAGGATCGTCGACCGGACGCGCTTCAGGTCGTCCATCGCGGAGATCCGGTCCTCCAGCGGGTCCGCGAGCAGCGCCTCGACCTGGCTCGGAGGGGCGCCCGGCATCACCGCCAGCACCACGAACGTCGGCGCGGAGAACGGCGGGTCCTCGGTCCGCGGGGTGGTGGACCACGCCTGGAACCCGAGCGCCGCCAACAGCAGCAGCACGAGCGTGCTGAACTGCCAGTTCCGGACGGAGAACGCGATCGGGTCCATCACTGCACCCCGCCTTCGGGCGCGACCTGCACCGGCGCGCCGTCGCGCACGAACGCCGTCCCGACCGCGATCACCGCGTCGACCGGGACCGGGGACCGGAGCGACACCGCGTCGCCGTCGAACCCGGCGATCCGGACCGGCACCCGGCGGGCGACCGCGCCGTCGACGGTGTAGACCGCCGCGTCGACCCCGTCGACCTCGGCCAGGGCGGACAGCGGCACGGTCGGGCCGGCGGGGGCCAGCGGCACGAGGTCCGCGGACCCGACGAGGCCGCTCGCGAGCGCGCGGTCGGCCGGATCGAGCGCTACGGTGACGGTGAACGTGCCGAGGCCGTTCGCGCCCCCAGCGCGCCGCACGACGTGGCCGGGGAACACCTCGCCCGGGTACGCCGCGAGCGCGACGGTGGCGTCGAGGCCGGGCTCGATCGCGAGGCCGTCCGCCGGGGCGACCTCGACCTCGAGCTCCCACGCGGAGTCGGTGCCGAGGCGGAGGACCGGCGCGCCGGGGGCGACGGTCTGGTTCGGGTCGGTGAACCGGCCGAGGACCACGCCGTCTGCGGGCGCGACCAGCACCGACCGGCGGACCTCGAACTCGGCGGCGGCGAGGCCGGCTTCGGCCAGCTCGAGGCCGGTGGTCGCGTCCTCCCGCTGCTGGCGGGCGAGGCCGGAGCCCTCGAGGGCGGTCGCGCGGGACAGGTCGCGCTGGGCCTTGTCGAGCGCCGACCGCGCCCCGTCGAGCCGCGCGCGGGCCGGCGTGGCGTCGAGGACCGCCAGCACCTGGCCGCGGGTCACCCGATCCCCCGTGTCGACCGCGAGCCGGGCGACGATCCCACCGGCGGCGAACGACAGCGTGACCTCGTCCGCGGCCCGGAGGCGACCGGCCCCGTGGACCGGCATCCGGACGGCCCGACGGTCGACCGGCACCGTTCGAACGGGGATCGGCGCGGGTCCGTCCGGGTCCGGGAGCTCCGACGCCTGGGCACACCCGATCGCGATCACGGCCAGCCACGCACGCATTCCGCCCTCCGCTCGACGAATCCAGGTTCGTCACTTAACAGCGTTACGTAACGACGTTAAGTCGGATACCCTGCGTAGTCAAGGAGGGAGCGATGTGGTGGATCGCGGCGGCCGAAGCGGCCACGTTGGCGGAGGCGTGGGACGCGGCCGGGTCGTCGAGCCCGGACCTGCGGGCGGCGCGGGCGGAGGCGGACGCGGTGACGGCGGGGCGCGGTCAGGCGTGGGCTCGCCTGGCTCCGAAGCTCGCGGTCAGCGCGTCGGGCACCGTCACGGACGAGGCGGTGGTGCTGGACCTCGGCGCCGCGCTCCCGCCGACCGCGGCGGCGGCGATCGGGCCGATCCCGCCGCTCGAGGTGTCCCCGCAGGCGTGGTGGCAGGTGTCGGCGACGCTGGTGGTGCCGGTG
>JBEBJW010001139.1:0-2959 GCA_040079715.1 Myxococcota bacterium
CCTGGTGACCGGCGCCGGGGTCGGGGCGGCGACGGCGGCGATGTGGTGGCTGCCGTACACGGTGGCGACGGTGACCGGGACGGCGTGGCCGGTCACGCGGGTGGTGACGGTCGCGGTGCCGGCGGCGGTGTTCGCGGTGTTCTGCGCGCTCACCGTCGTCCTCGGATAGCTCGGCCGCCGCAGGGAGATCCCGGTCGGAGGCGGATCGGCGCGCGCACCGTCCAGGGTGACGCCAGCGCTGACGCCATGGTGACGCTGCGGTGACGTCCGCGGATCCGGCCCGCCCATAGGGATCGTCCAGGTCGAGAGACCTTGGAGGTTCCCTTGCGACGAACGATGGTTGCTGCGCTCCTGACCGCCGTCGCGGTCGGGCTCCCGGTCCCCGCGGCGGCGGACGACGTGGGGCTCCGCGTCCTGACTCAGCCGTGGACCCCGTGGACCGACGACGACACGGTGTACACCGTGGTCGACAACCCGACGTTCCTGTCGGACACGTTCCGCGCGCTGTGGGCCCAGAGGTATGACGAGCTCGACGAGATGCTCACCAACTGGCTCGGCCTCGGGGACCTGATCACCGACGGCATCACGCTGTACAGGATCGACCTGTCGATCCCCGAGCCGAACTTCAGCCTGAGCCGGGGGCCCAACGTGCCCGGGGCCGATCTCGCGCTCGACGCGACGTTCGAGTTCACCGGGATTCATATCGACGCCAAGTCGACGATTCCCGAACTGGACTCGATCTTCGATCCGGCGTGCACCCTCGACTTCGACCTGGTGGTCACCGCGCCGGTGGCGGTCGGGACCGACGTGGCTGCGCCGCTGGCTCCCGCGATCACCCCGGCCGAGGCGGCGACCCGCCAGATCCTCCGGGTGAGCAACGTCCGGCTCGACTCCCAGAACGCGACGGGGGACTTTCTCGTGGCTCTGGCGCGGGCGGTGGAGCTCGACGACATGCTGACGGACCTGATCAACGACCCGAGCTCCGACGTGTCGTCGTCGGTGAACACCCTGTTGATCGACCTGCTGACCGGCGTGCTCGCCGACGCCAACGCCGGGATCGCCGGCGCCGTCCCGGCCGGCCTGGTCGGGGTGACCGCGTTCAAGGATCCGATGACCCCGCTGACCCTCGCGTTCAGCGCGGACCCGTCGATCTGGCCGGACGCGGGCACCGGCGGGAGCATCTCCGGCGCGTTCTCGTCCCCGACCGGCTCGATCCAGTGCGCGGACCTCCCGATCTCGATCGCCCGCAAGACCGGACCGCGCCCGATCGTGACGGCGTCGGGCGCGCTCGGCCCGGTCCCGTCGGTCCCGCTCGAGGCCCACCTCGACTGCAGCGGTGACGGCGGCTCGTACACCCTCGGCGGGCTGTCCGAGGGGTTCCCGACGCTGATCGGCACCTACGCGGAGGTCGACTGCGCCGCCGACGCCAGCGCGGAGGGCCACGTGGTGATGCTCGGAGGGGTCCCGCCGCGCGTGCTGCCGTCGGAGCTGTGGGGCGACTACCCGCTCACCGCCGACCTGTTCGAGTTCCCGTGCGGGCCGCCGGTCGTGATCACCCCGGAGGTCCCGCAGTCCGCGTCGGACATCCCCGACCCGCTGCACGACCCGGACTACGAGTTCCTGCCGTGGTGGGACGAGGGCTACGCGTACCAGGCGACGGGCCTCGCGACTCAGGTGGTGCTGGTCCCGCTGACGTTCGATCAATACCAGTACAACCCCTGACCGCCCGGAGCCGCCGCGGGGTACAGGGCTCCATGGACGCTCCGTTCCGCCTCGACACCCCGCGGATGCACCTCCGCCCGATCCGGCCCGACGACCTCGAGGCGCTGATCGCGCTCGACGCCGATCCGGAGGTCGTGCGGTTCATCACCGGCGGGCTGCAGCTCCCGCGCGCCGCGTACGTCGACGGGATCCTCCCGCGGATGCTCGCCGCCGGCGCCGACGATCCGCGCCTCGGGTTCTTCGCCGCCCACGAGGACGGTCCGGACGGGCCGTTCCTCGGGTGGTTCCACCTCCGCCCCGACGTGTTCGAGCCGGCGTGGCTGGAGGTCGGGTACCGCCTCCGGCGATCGGCGTGGGGGCAGGGCCTCGCGACCGAGGGGACCCTCGCGCTGCTCGCCCACGCCCGCGCCTGCTGGCCCGGGGTGGTGCTGTCCGCCCGCACGATGACCGACAACGGCGCGTCGCGGCGGGTGATGGAGAAGTGCGGCCTGGCGCTCCGCGGGAGCTTCACCTACGCGGCCCGGACCTACGCCGGGGTGGCGCTGCCCGCGGCGGCGGCCGTCCTGTACACCGACCGGGACTGACCGGCCCGGTCCGGAAGGAACCAGCGACGGGACGCCACCTGGCGCTGCGCGACTCCGGGGGACGCGTGGATCCCGACGAGGGGGTCACGGGCTGCGGACGACCCCGAGCACGTTCGGGAGCGGCCAGGCGACGGTGTTGTCGTCGGCCTCGTGGAACCCCGTCTCGTACGAGCCGACCCACAGGTCCCGCCGGCCGCCGACGTCGAGCGCGAGGGTCGCCTCGGGGCCTCCCTCCAGGTACATCAGGCGCTTCAGGTCGAGCGGCAGGTCCTGCAGGATCCGGGTCATCACCGCGGTGTTGTACGGCGACCGGACATGGATCAGCAGCGGGCGGCCCTGCCCGTCGATCCCGAGCACCGCGTGGCTCCAGATCCGGGGCCCGTCGGTCCAGGTGACCCGGCCGTCGCAGGTCAGCAGCCGGAACCCCTGGACCAGCGCCCGGTACGTCGGGCCGACCGCGTCGATGTCGTCGCACCCGCGGTCGAGGAGCCGGATCGGCGCCGCGCCCGCCGCCACCGGGTCGAACACCAGGAACGAGCCGGCCTTGGCGCTCCGGGTCGGGTTGTTCACCCCGCCGGGTCCGCGCAGCTCGAACGTCGCCGTCCGGTCGGGCTCGAACATCCCGGCGTTGATCACCGCGAGCAGGTGGTGCT
>JBEBJW010001140.1:0-2952 GCA_040079715.1 Myxococcota bacterium
GGGGGAGAGGGCCGGGGAGAGGCCGGGGTGAGGGGGATGATCGGGCGGCCATGGGTCGTCACCCTCGCTGCTGCTGCGCTGCTGCGCCCCGCTGCGCGACGCACCCCTGCGCGGCGCCGGGTCGGGCACAGCGCACAACCCCGGAGGTACCCGTGCCGATGATCCTCGCCCTGGCCCTGTCCGCGACGGCCGCCGACTATGACTGCGACGGATACGACGACCTCGTGGTCGGCGTCCGCAGCGAGGACAGCGGCAACGGCGGGGTCCAGATCCTGCACGGCGGCGCGAGCGGCATCGGCACCCGCGACACCTGGATCCCGGGCACCAGCCTCCAGGCCGGCGTCGGGACCTACTTCGGCACGGAGCTCGCCGCGATCGACCTGGACGGAGACGGCTGCGACGAGCTGGCCGTGGGGTCGTGGGCGACTACGACGACGACGGCTACGACGACCTCGCGATCGGGGTGCGCGGAGAGACGGCCGACTGCAGCAACGTCCTCGGCGGCGGCGCCGTCAACATCCTGTACGGAACGGCGATCCACCTGTCCGCGACCGGTGACGTGCTCATCACCCAGAACAGCCCGTCGATCGACGACACCGCGGAGGTGTGGGATTGGTTCGGCAGCGACCTGTACTGACGGACGACGCGGGACCCGGCCCCTCTGGGGTGAAGCGACGCCCCGCCGGGCTCCGCGCGCGTCGCCCCTACGGGCCGCACGTCCAGGTGGTGGTGACCCGCTCGGAGCGGCTCGGACGCCCATCCTCGTAGGCGGTGGTCTCCGGGGGGAGAAGCGCGAGCCCGCCCGAGACGACCGCGGGCCGGCAGCCGGTCTCGTACTCCCAGGTGTAGGCGAACACCGGCTCGCCGTCGGACGTCGACTCCACCAGGTTCTCGCAGCCATCGAGCGCTCAGGGTGGGGCCCCCCACGAAGCGCTTCGTGGAACACTGAGCCCCCCGAGACGTACTCCACCCACACCAGCCGGTCGCCGTCGTGCTCCAGATCGTAGAGGACTTCGGCCTCTCCGGTCTCCGACCGTGTCACGGCGTGCTCGTGTTCGTCGTAGGTCCGGATGGTCTGCCATCCGGGGTCGGCGTCGGTGGTCTCGATCGAGGACACGACGCGATCGTCCTGGCGGGCGTAGCTGTGGCTCCGGGTGGTGCCGTCGCTGGACCGGGTGCGGAGCCACCCCCGGCTGTCGTAGGAGGTCGCCGTCAGGAGCTCACCGTCGGCCGTGCGGATCGACTCTCCCTGGCAGCTCGCATACGCCATCCTGGCGTCGAGGATGTCCGCGCGAGCGGAGCCGGTCTCGGCCGGGTCATCGCCGTTCGCCGCCACGGTGCACCCTGCAGTGATCGAGGCGACGTACAACATCGGACGCATCGTGCCCCCTGAAGCTGGCGAGGTGTAGCGCGCCGGACGAACGCGGAATCGAACGAGTTTCGAATATCCCGTCCGTCAGGCGCGCGGCGGGTCTACAGCGCCACCGGGTCGTACACCGTCGAGAACACGAACCCGTCCACCGGCCGATCGAGCGGCGGGCACAGCTCGACCGCGTCCGTCGGCTCGGCGTCGAGGCCGGCGGGGGTCGGGGTCGCGGCCGAGCACAGCTGCTGGACCACGTCGACCGCGTTGGCCCGGTACCGGTTGCCGGACAGGCTCGCGGACGCCGCGTCGAGGAACACGCCGGCGCCGTCGCTGTCCGCGATCGTGCTGTCGGCGATCGACAGGCCGGCGATCGTGGTCCCGTGCGCGTACACCGCGGTCCCGGTCGGGTAGACCGCGCGGGTCACCGGGCCCCCCGACACCGTCACGTCGGTCAGGGCCACGTCGCCGTCGCCGTCGACGTACACCCCGGCGTGGAGGTTCCCGGCCAGCGCGGCGCCGTCGAGCGTCAACGCCGAGCGGTACGGGCCGGACGCGACGTACGCCCCGACCCCGCCGCCCTCGGTCGCGTCGCTGACGGTGTCGTCGATCGACCCGCCGGTGAACCCGACGTCCCCGCCGTCCGCGACCACCAGACCGGCGAACGCGTTGGCCGCGAGCGCGCACCCGCCGCAGGTCACCCGCGCGTCCGACACCACCAGCCCCGGGCCGGCGGTCCGCCGCACGTCGAGCCCGGTCGCGTCGAGCACCGCGCCGGCCTGCGCCGCCACCCCGACCGCGGTCGACTGGAGCGGGCCGCGGCGGGTGTCGACCACCGTCAGCCCGTCGAACGTGGCGGTCGACGCGTCGACCAGCACCCCGACCGTGTCCGACCCGGTCACCGCCAGGCGGGTGGCGACGGCGGTGGCGCCCTCCTGGACCAGCAGCCCGCCCCCGACCGCGAACGCCGCCGTCGGCTGGGTGTCGGTCGCGTCGACGTCGGTGAGCACCAGCGTGGTCCCCGCCCCGGACGCGATCACCGCGTACAGGTGGGTCCGCGCGATCGACACGTCGACCAGATCGACCGTCGCGCCGAGATCGGCGACCACCCCGAACCCGGCGCTGTCCTGGGCCGGGTCCGGCGCGTCGTCCGACACCGCCCCGCCCGCGACGGTGACCGCGGACCCCACGCCGCTCGCCGCCAGGCCGTACAGCGCCGTCCCGTCGATCGTCAGGTCGATCGCGTCGAGGGTCGAGCCGTCGAGCACGGTGACCCCGCTGCCGAACCCGCCGTCCGGGGCGGGGCCGCCGCCCGCGCGGACCCCGTGCAGGGCCACGTCGTCGAGCCGGGCGGTGCTCCCGGCGGACAGCTCGATCCCGACCGCCCACGACCCGAGCAGGACCGCGTCGCTCAGGGTCAGCGCGCCGCCGTTCGTGACGATCACCCCGCCCGGCTGTGGATCGTCGTCCGAAGCCAGCGGATCGAGCCCGCCCCCGTCGGTCTCGAACCCGGCGAGCACCGCGTTCGCGCCGTCGATCAGCGCCGCCGCGACCCCGACCCGCCGGATCGTCAGCCCGGCCCCGACCAC
>JBEBJW010001141.1:0-2950 GCA_040079715.1 Myxococcota bacterium
ACCACGACCACGACCACCACCACCACCACGTCGAACCGCGGCGGTCCGGGGCGACGAGCCATGCGCGGGGGTCGTGGTCGTGGGTCGTGGTCGTGGTCGTGGTCGTGGTCGTGGTCGTGGGTCGTGGTCGTGGTCGTGCACCGACCCGCGTGCCGGATCCCCCGCGGCGGGCTACCTCCGAGACCCGGGGTCTCGATGGACCGGTCGTTCGATGCGTTCCGCCAGGCCGTCGCCGACGAGGACCGCCGTCGGGCGGTGTTGTTCCGCGACGGGCGCCCGTGGTTCGTCCTGCTGTCGCACCAGTTCGAGCGGCCGGACCTCGAGGCGCTGTGCGCCACCGCCACCTCGATCCGCCGGATGGACCGGCACCGCGACGGGGTCGACTTCCTCCGCGGGATCCTCGCCGGCAAGCGGGTGATGAACCTGTTCGCCCAGCCGTCCACCCGGACCTGCGAATCGTTCGTCGCCGCGGCCGAGAAGCTCGGCGCGTCGGCCCGGGTGGTGTCGGACCTGCGGACCAGCTCGTTCGCGAAGGGCGAGTCGGTCGAGGACGCGGTCCGCACCCTGTCGAGCTTCTACGACACCCTCGTCACCCGCCACCCGGACGAGGAGTTCGCCACCCGGGCGAGCTGGGCCCTGTCGCGGTCCGGCCGCCCGATCCCGGTGATCTCCGCCGGCAGCGGCACCGCCGAGCACCCCACCCAGGCCCTGCTCGACGTGTACACGCTCGAGTACTCGTTCCTCGCCCGCGGCGGGATCGACGGCAAGCGGATCCTGCTCGTCGGCGACATCGGGCGGAACCGCGCCGCCCGGTCCCTCGCGCTGCTGCTCACCCGGTTCCGAATCGACCGGATCGACATCGCGTGCCACCCCGAGCACCCGCCGGACGCGCCGTTCGTGGACGCGCTCGCCCGCCACGGGATCGCGCTCGCGTACCACCCGTCGGTCGCCGAGGCGCTGGGTGCGGTCGGCAAGGACCTCGACGCGATCTACGTCACCCGCCTGCAGCAGGAGTGGGACGCGGCCGACGCGGCGCTCGGCACCTCCGACGCGTTCGTGCTCGACCCGGCACTCCGCGACCGGATCCGCCCGGACTGCGTGATCCTCCACCCCCTGCCCCGGGTGAACGAGCTGCCGGACGCGTGGGAGGACCACCCCGGGTTCGTGGTGTGGCGCCAGGTCCGGAACGGGATGTGGATGCGGGCCGCGGTGCTCGCCCACGTCCACGGCGCAGCGGCCGAGATCACCGCCCGGGCCGATCGCCTCGGGCTGCTCGGGCCGCCGCCAGCCGACGGAGCCCGTCCGCGAGCGAGACGCTGACCGACCACCCGAGGATCGCCCGGGCCCGCGTCGGGTCGCCGACGAACCGGCGCACGTCGTAGTCGCGGGGTGGCGCGAGCCGGATCCGCCCGCCGCCCCCGACCGCGATCGCGGCCGCGGCGAGCTCCCCGAGGGTCGTCCCGACGCCGGACACGAGGTGGATCGGCGGGAGCACCGCCCGGGCGGCGAGCGCGTCGACCACCGCGAGCCAGCCGCGGACCACGTCGTCGAGGAACGTGAAGTCGAACGTGTGGTCCGCCCCGTCGACCCGGAGCTCGGCGTCGGCGAGGGCCTGCCCGACGAACGCCGGCACCACCCGGTCGAGGTGATCGACCGCGTCGCCGAACACGTTCGACAGCCGGACCACCGCGGTGGTGCGCCCGGTCGACCGCGCGTCGAGCGTGAGGGCCTCGCCGCGGGCCTTGGTGTGGCCGTACACGTTGATCGGCCGGACCGGCGCGTCCTCGTCGACCGGGAGCCGATCGGGCTCGCCGTACACCTCCCGCGACGACGCGAACGCGACGAACGGGGACCGCGGCGACCGCCGGGCGGCCTCGAGCGCGTTCGCGGTCCCGCCGACGTTGGTGGCGACGCACCCGTCCGGGTCGCGCTCCCCCCACACCACCCGCGACACCGCGGCGAGGTGGACGATCCCGTCGACGTCCCGGGCCGCCGCCGCCAGCCCCTCGCCGTCGCGGACGTCTGCCCCGTCGACCAGATCGTACCCGACGACCGTGTCCCCGCGCGCCCGCGCCGCGGCGCACACCGCCCGGCCGATCAGCCCGGCCGAGCCCGTGACGAGCAGCTTCACGTCACAGGCACCGGACGTACTTGAACTGGCGGCCGCGGGCCTCGAAGCACCACTCGTCCGGGTCGGTGTCCGCCTGGAGCAGGTACTCGGTGACCACGTCGCCGCCGCCGAACAGCCGGACGGTGTGCGGGCCGGGGCTGACCTCGGCCACCAGCGGTGCCTCGCCGACCTCCTTGCCGTCGATCTGGACCGGGACGCCCGACACGTCGGTCGTGACCAGCACCACCCGGGTGCCGAGCGAGTCGAGGCTCGTCTCGTCGAGGTCGCTGACCGCCTCGTCGGTGCCGGGCGTGTAGAACAGCTCGGCCACCGCGGTCGAGTTCGCCACCAGCGGCGCCTCGTACCCCTCCTCGGTCAGGATGTCGCTGGTGCCCGTCGGATCGCGCCAGGCGGCGAGCATCGAGTCGCCGCACAGCTCGGGATCGAGGCACGGCGGCCCGACCGGGGCGGGCGGCGGGGCCGGACGGACCGGGGCCGGTCCCGCGGTCCCGGACGGCCGATCCACCTCGGCGAGCATCGCCCGCGCGGGATCGTCCTGCGGCGACGCGGTGGTCCACCCCGAGCCCACGCCGAACGTGGGGCTCCCGACGGAGTCCTCGCCAGCGAGCAGGTCGACCGACGGCTTCGAACCCGCCGGCACCGGACGGCTCCCGCTGCGGGCCGCGCTCGGGGTGGCGGGCGCGACGGCCAGCACCGCGATCGACCCGAACATCGCTATGACGCCGAGCAGCTTGGCGAACGAGCCGAGCGGTATGCCGAGGAACGAACCGGTGAAGGCGCGCAGAATGGCGTAGAACGGCAGGAAGTACCATTCGGGCA
>JBEBJW010001142.1:0-2948 GCA_040079715.1 Myxococcota bacterium
CGCGCTCGCGGGCGTCGTCGAGGTCCACGACCGAGACCGGCACGGCCGCGTTGCCGAGTTCGCGCAATAGATCCAACCGGGCGGGCCCACCGACGACGAGCGGGCGCGGTTCGGCGACTGGCTGGCGTGCGGCGCGCCCGGGGTGGAGACGCCGTCCGGGCCGACCTGCGATGCGCCCACCGCGGTCGCGGGGGACCTCACCGCCGCCACTACGACCTGCGACGGAGGGCCGATCGCCGTCGGGGGGGACCTGTTCGTCACCGCCACCGTCGAGCTCGGGTGCGTGTGCGCGGTCGGCGGGTCGGTGGTCGTGTCGGGCGGGATCGCGTCGCTGCCGGCGCTGGCCACGGTCGGCGGGGACCTCGCGGCGACGCCGGGGGCCGAGGGGATCGACGCCCCGGTCCTCGCGACGGTCGGGCGGTCGATCCGGGTCGACGGGGTCGCGTCGCTCGCGACCCTCGGGGTCCAGGCGGTGACGGCGGTGGGCGGCGATGTCCGCTCGGTCGGCGCGCTGGCCCTCGGCGCGCTGCCGACCGAGCGGCTGGTGACGGTCGGCGGGGCGTACGTGGTCGACGCCGCCCCAGCGCTGGCGGAGGTCGATCTGTCGCGGCTCGCGACCGTCGCCGGCGATCTGCGCGTCGAGAACAGCGGGGTCGAGGTGATCCTCGGCCAGGGCTACGCGCTCGGGTCGGTCGGCGGGGACCTCGTCCTCGCGAACCTCGACCAGTGGCGCGGGTTCTACGGGTTCGCGTACCTCGCGTCGGTCGGCGGCGAGCTCCGGATCGACGACAACGCGGTGCTCGACCGGGTCCGCGGGTTCACCCTGCTCGAGACGGTCGGGGGGACGCTGTCGGTGTCGCGCAACGCCCAGCTCGAGCTGCTCGACGGGTTCGACACCCTGTCGGTGGTCCACGGCGACCTCGCCGTGTCGGACAACCCCGCGCTGTTCGGCGAGAACGCGTTCGCGGCGCTCGACCAGGTCGACGGGGTGGTCGAGGTGGCGCGCGACCCGGCGCTCGCGCAGCTCCAGGGGCTCCAGCGGCCGCGGTTCGTCGGGGGCCTGACCATCGAGCGGAACGACGCGATGACCGCGATCCTCGGGTTCCAGCGGCTCGAGACCGTGGGGGGCGATCTGCGCCTCTCGGGCCTGTCGTCGGTGGGCGCGATCGACGGGTTCGGCGCGCTCGGCGCGATCGACGGGGACCTCGTACTGGACGACCTGCCGGAGCTGTCGCTGTTCGCCGCCGGGGCGCCCGGGCTCGACGCGATCGGCGGCGGGCTGACCGTTCGAGCGGTCGGGTTGACCGCGCTGACCAGCTTCCCGCCGATCCGGTCGATCGGGGAGGACCTGGTGATCGACGCGAACCCGGTCCTGGCCGACGTGACCCGCCTGCAGTCGCTCGAGGCGGTCGGCGGGGACGTGGTGATCACCGACAACCCGTCGCTCTCCACCGTCGATGCGGCCGGGCTGGCGGGCGCGATCGACGCGATCGGCGGGTCGATCACCGTGTCCGGCAACCAGTGATCGGGTGTGAGGCGGACCTCGTGGTCCGGTGGACGGTCATCGCCGGGTGATCGTCACCACCCGCCGGACGGGCACGTCGGTGACCCGCGAGCTGCCACCGTCGGGCCAGGTCACCTCGAGGTCGACCGCCTCGTCGGTCCCGAGCCCGAAGTGGGCCTCGGCCGGGCCCCCCGAGTACAGGCTGGTCGAGCCGGCGGTGATCCACCGGGTCTGCGCGTGGCCGTCCGGGCTGATCGCGCGGATCTTCGCCCCGATCGCCCGCGGGTTCCGCGTCGGCTCCCGCAGCTCGACCCGGATCCACGCGGTGTCGTCGCACCGCGACTCGTACCGGAGGGCCGGGCCGTCGAGCTGGCGCTTCAGGATGTCGAGGAACCCGTCCCCGGTCACGTCGGCGACGACCAGCCCGCGTCCGATGCCGTCGTCGTCGAGGTTCCAGCCGGGGTCCGCCGCGACGTTCTCGAACGTGTCGGCGTCGTCGTCCTGGAGCCACACGCCGTCCCGCTCGGTCCGCGACTCGGCCACGTTGTCGTAGGTCGACCACCCGCCGAACAGCAGGGTCAGGTCTTCGTCGCGGTCGTTGTCGAGGTCGCCGAGCTCGGCCCCCCAGCCGTAGAACTGGTCCCAGGTGGTCGTGTCGACCGCGAGGCCCCACGCCGCCGCCGCCTCGACCCACGCAGCGCCCACGTAGGTCGACACCGGCCGCGCCAGCATCAGGTTCACCTTCTTGTACGAGGTCATCGCGAAGTCCGGCAGGCCGTCGCCGTCGACGTCGCCGATCGCGACCCCCATGTCTTCGAACGCCCGGTCGATCCCGGACTGACCCGGCTCGAACGTGAACCCGACGCCGCCGTCGTTGTGGAGCACCGCACTCGGGTGGCTGCTGCCGAAGTCGTGCCACACGAACAGCTCGGGGAACCCGTCGAGGTCGACGTCGAGCCACGAGCTCATGAACGTCCACCCGTCCTGGACCACCGGGGGCAGCAGGTCCGACGCGTCGGTGAACGTGCCGTCGCCGTCGTTCAGCCACAGCTGGCTGTCGTCTTCCGACGGCGGGATCCCCTGGTCGTCGAACGAGTAGTCGCCGAGCTCCTTCAGGTCCGGGCCGTAGCTGCCGGAGAACAGGTCGAGGTCGCCGTCGCCGTCCACGTCGGCCCACGAGCTCGACTGGCTGCGCCAGCTGTACCGATCGAGCCCGCTCACGGCGGTCACGTCCGCGAACCGGCCGGCGCCGTCGTTCCGGAGCAGGGCGTTCGGACGTCGCCACCGGGTGACGTACAGGTCGAGGTCGCCGTCGCCCTCCACGTCGACCGCGGTGCCGCCGACCGCGTCGGTCAGATCGATCCCGGCGAGCCGGACCTCCGCCTCCTCGGTCAGCGCGCCGCCCGGTCCGCCCATCCACAGGCGGGAGTCGGTCTCGTGGGGC
>JBEBJW010001143.1:0-2948 GCA_040079715.1 Myxococcota bacterium
CTCGCGGATCGCCACCGCCCCCGCGAGGTCGCCCGCCCGCAGGGCCTCGACGCAGGCCGCCGGGAGCACGTGCCCCGCCAGGACCTGCGGATCGTCCACCGCCAGGACCGCCGTCCGGACGTGTGGGATCCGCGGGTGGATCAACCGGTTCGCCGCGCTGCGCCCGCCGGCCTGCCCGAGCGCCACCGTCCCCCGGGCCTCGTCGATCGACAGCGGACGGCCCTCCAGCAAGTGGCGCGGGCCCCGGTCGACCAGCGCCAGGGCGACGACCCGGCTCCGCGCGGTGTTCAGGCGGAAGTTCGCGAGCTGCGGGTCGAACGCCGGCGCCTCCACCCGGACCGTCCGGAGGAGCCGCTGGACCGACGCGTCCTCGTCCGCGTCCACCGCCGCGAGCGACGCGCGCATCCCGATCGCCTCGCCGGTGTGGAGCCCCTCGGTGGCCCCGCGCCACACCCACCGCGCGAGCAGCACCCGGTTCCGAGGGCTCGGCTCGGGGTGCAGGTGAAACAGCCGGGCGAGCACGATCAGCGGCTGGACGTACGGGAGGAGGTCGAGGTGCGGGATCGCCGCGTCCTTCACCAGGAACCGCACCGCGCGGGTCGCCGCCGCCAGCAGGTCCTCGATCGCCCGGGCGGCCTCGTCCGGCGGCCAGGTCGGCCGCTTGGTGCTCACGTCGGCCCGGCGGGTCGCCCGCATCATCGTGTTCAGGTCGCGCGGGCTGACCGCGCCGTGCCCGAGGTCGGTGATCCGCTGCGCCACGTCGCGCAGGCCGAGCGCGCCCTCCCCGAGCCGGCCGCGGTGAACGGCGTCGAACACCTCGGCGTCGTCGAGGCGCTTGCCGGTGTCGTTCAACCGCCGGAAGATCTCGCGGACCGCGTCCTCGTCGTCGGTCGCGACCACGTACAGCGGCAGGGCGTACTCGCGGAGGCGACGGGACGCGTCGAGGGCCGCGTCGAGCAGCACCGAGTCTCCCAGGCGACGCACCAGCCGCCGGGAGTCGAACAGCTCGCTGACCGGGATCCACGCCGGACCCACCCCGCCGCGGCGCGGCGCGACGAACGACCGCTCGACCAGATCGAAGTACACCGCGAACGGATCGGTGGCCGCGTCGCCGGTCAGGCTGCGGACCAGGGCGTCGATCCGCTGTTGGCCGTCGATCACCGTCCACACGTCGCCCCGGGCCGGCGCCTCGATCGTCCGCGGGCCGTACCGCACGGGCTCTGCAGGTCCCGGACGCCGCCAGAACAGCAGCGTCCCGATCGGGTAGCCGCGGTACACGCTGTCGAGCAGCGTGCACACGTCGTCGACCGTCCACCGCAGCGGCCGCTGGAACCGCGGGACCCGGACCTGGCCGTCGAGCGCCGCCTGGACCAGATCCTCGATCGACAGGATCTCGGCCTTCGGCTTGCGATCCAGGGTCGGCGCGTGGGAGTCGGTCGCCATCGACCGAGCCTATGCCCGCGTGGCGCCGATCGCCAGCCCCGCCCGGTCGAGGCCGCCCACCGGAGCCGGGCGTGCTATCCTCGCCGGACGCAGGTGGAACGGGCGATGGCGCTGCATCCGGACCCGAACGCCCGTCCGACCGCTCGCCCGGCGGGCCGGTCAGGCCGAGCCGCCCCCATCGACCGCGTCGCAGGCCGCCTCCCCGATCTCCTCGCAGCCCACGCCGTCCAGCTCGAGCTGGTCGAGGTGGGCCGCGCAGTACCCCTCGAAGTAGTCCTGGAGCAGCGCCGCCTTGTCCTCCGGGTAGCAGCCCGACCCGTCGATGTCGTCCGCCGTGCGGAGCGGCTCGCAGGTCGAGGCGTCCGCCGCGCCGTCCTCGGCGCCGAACGGGGCGCACCCCGACGGCGTCGGGACGATACAACCGCTGACCACGAGCAACCACCACATTCGACCTCCTGTGCGTGCGCCCTATCGGGGGTCCGCGGGGGAGCCCTCGACCCGTGCGGATCCGTGAGGACCTCACAGCGGACCGGGGGCCGCTGACGATGCCCGACGCGCCGCCTACCGCGATCGAGCTCGGGTCCGGCACGCTCGACCTCACCACCGGCGCCCTCGCGACCGACCGCGGACCGGTGACCCTCACGCCGATCGAGCGCGCGCTCGTCCGGTACCTGTGGACCCACCGACACCGCACCGTGACCCGCGACGAGCTGCTGACCGAGGTCTGGGGCTATCGGGAGGGCGTCCACTCGCGCACCGCCGAGGTCGCGATCGGTCGGCTCCGCGCGAAGATCGAGCCGAACCCGAGCGCGCCGCGGCACGTCCTGACCGTGCGCGGCGAGGGCTACACGTTCGGGGCCGAGCCCGCCGTCGCGAGACCGGGACCGCGGGTGGCCGACCGTCCGGTCCCGCGCCTGCTCGAGGCGCTGATCGGGCGGGCGCGGGAGCTGCGGGCGATCCGGGCGGCCTGGGCCGACGGGGCGCGGTGGCTGACCCTGACCGGTCCTCCGGGCGTCGGCAAGACCTGGGTCGCGCGGGCGGCGCTGACCGAGATCGCGGACGCCCACCGGTCCGAGGTGCTGTTCGTCGACCTCCACCGGGTGATCACCGGGGTCGAGCTCGAGGCCGTGCTGGACCAGGCCCTCGGCGAGCCGCTCGACGGGTGGCTCGCCCGCGAGGCCTCGGCGGTGCTCGTCCTCGACGGCGCCGACGCGCTCGACACCGACGCCGCCGTGTTCGCGCAGCAGCGCCTCCAACGCCACCCGCGCCTGTCGGTGCTCGCGACCGCGCACGCGCCGATCGGGGTCGAGGGGGAGCGGGTCCTCGGGATCCCGTCCCTGTCCGACGAAGACGGCGCCGCGCTGCTCCGCCGCCGGCTCGCCGACGCGGCCCTGCCCGAGGTCGACCCGGACGTGCTGGCCGCGCTGAAGAGCGAGCGCGAGGAGCAGGAACCCGCGCTCGCGCAGCTGCGCGTCTCCCGGCAGCAATTCGAGGCCGGGATGGAC
>JBEBJW010001144.1:0-2945 GCA_040079715.1 Myxococcota bacterium
CGGGACGGCGGGCCGAGGCCGGGCGGGCTCGGGAGGACGACGATGACGACAGCGGCATCCGAGCGGGACGATCAGTCGTCGACGCCCGCCGCGCCGGCCGCCACCTGCGGCAACCGGACCGCGGCCCGGTTCGGCGTGGCCCGCTGGGCCTTCTCGGCCAGCTCGAGCCGCTGCTTGACGGTGGTGGTCTCGGCGTGGTCGGCCTCGAGCCGCGAGATCTCGTCCTTGCGGACCAGGATCTGCTTCTCGTACTCGACGATCTCGGACTTCAGGTCCGACACCCGGGTCTCGATCTCGTGCTGGCGCCGGGTGGCGTCCTCGATGATGTCGGTCACGCGGACCTTCAACGACTCGAGGGTGGTCTTGATGACCGCGACCACCAGCTCGACGTTCTGGTCGATCGGGACGGTCCGCATCAACAGGATCGCGTTCTGGATCCCGTAGGCGGGGCGCGGCTCTTCGCGCTTCACCGGAGCCGGTGGCGGCACGTACTCCTCCTGATGCGGCACGGCACCGCCCTTGTCTTCGATCTTCTTGCTTCCGCCGAAGAAGTTCATGGGTGACTCCTGGCAGGATATTAGACCGATGTCCGACGGCGCGGATCTTCGGCCACGCCGATCTCGGCGATCGTCCATGGTCCCCAGCCACGGGGCGCGGCGCGGGGTTCGGCGCGCGAACGGCGCGGCGGGGTTCGGCAGCGATACGGGGGGCGATGCACGCGTTGGTGTTCCGGCTCCGTCAGCTCCAGTGGGATCTCGCCTCCGGGCTGCTGTTCCGTCCGTTCCTGATCATCGCGGGCCTCGCGACCGTCGGCGAGCTGCTGCCGCTGCTCGAGGCCCAGCACCCCCCACCGGACCTCGTCCACCGGTGGCTCGCGACCGAGCCCGGGTCCGCTCAGGTCGTGCTCGGCACGCTCGCCGGCGCGACGATGACCGTGGTGTCCGTCGTGTACTCGATCCTGGTCGTGGCGCTGTCGCTCGCGTCGGTCCAGTTCTCGACCCGGATCGTGGCCGGGTTCCTGCGGGATCCGGCGAGCCAGCGCACGCTCGGACTGCTGGTCGGCACGTTCGCGTACGCGCTGGTGGTGCTGCGGTCGGTGCGGACCGATCCACCGTTCGTGCCGGAGCTGGCGGTCGCCGGGGCGATAGCACTCGCCCTCGCCTCGCTCGCCGCGCTGGTGTGGTTCATCCACCACATCGCCAATCAGATCCAGGCGAACACCCTCGTGGATCGGCTGGCGACCGAGACCGAGGCGGTGATCGACGAGGTGTTCGGCGAGACCCCGCTGATCGAGGCCCCGGTGACCGTCCCGGCGATCCCGATGATCACCATCCGCGCGACCCGATCCGGGTACCTCCAGCTCGCGGATCGCGATCGGCTGCGCGCGCTCGCCGCGAACGGCGCGTGGGTCGTGGTGGCTCGCGGCGTGGGGCAGTTCGTGGCCGAGCGGGCCGAGCTCGCGCGGATCGGGCCGCCGGAGCGGGTCGGTCCGGAGGTCGTCCGCGAGCTGCACGCGGCGTTCGATCTCGGCGCCGGGCGGACGATGCAGCAGGACGTCGAGTGGGGGTTCCGCCAGATCGTCGACATCGCGCTGAAGGCGATCTCGCCCGCGGTGAACGACCCGAGCACCGCCGCGACCTGCATCGATCACCTCGGACGGCTGCTGATCCGCGCCGCCCACCGCCACGCCCCGGCCCGGGTGGACCGCGTCGGCGACGGCGGCGTCTCGCTCCCGGTCCCGACGACCGCCGACCTGGTGGACCTCGCGTTCGAGCAGCTCCGGCAGTACGGCCGGGCCGACATGGCGGTGGCGCTGCGGCTGATCCGCGCCGCCCACGACGTCGCCGACGCCACGACCGACCCGACGGTCCACCGGCGGCTCGCGGCCCACACCCGCCTGCTCGACGCCTCGGTCCGAGCGGCGTTCCCGGTCGACGACTGCGAGGAGCTCGGGCGGCGGGTCGCGGCGGCGCTGGCGGCGACCGAGCGGGTCGACGCGTGACCGGCGTTCCCTCCGACCCTCGCCCGTTCCGGCTGTACGGGCACCGCGGCGCGGCGGCCCACCACCCGGAGAACACGCTCCGGTCGTTCCGGGCGGCGATCGACGCCGGGGTCGACGCGATCGAGACCGACGTCCGGCTGTGCGCGGACGGGGAGGTCGCGGTGTTCCACGACGCCGACGGGCAGCGGACCTGCGGCGAGCCGGTCGCGGTGCGGTCCTGTCGGTGGGCCACGGTCGCCGGGTGGGATGCCGGCGACGGCGAGCGCCCGATCCGGCTGTCGGACCTCCTCGAGGCGTTCCCGACCACGTTCCTGAACATCGACGTGAAGGACGCCGATCCGGCCGCGGCCGAGGCCGTGGTCGCCGCGGTCCGGCGCGCGGGCGCCGCCGACCGGGTCGGGCTCGGATCGTTCCACCGGCTCACCGCCCGCGCGATCCGGCGGGCCGGCTGGACCGGGCAGCTCGCGCTGACCCCGCGGGAGGTGGCGGCGGTCCGGCTCGCCGGTCCGGCGGCGCGGTGGTGGGTCGACGGGACCGCGGCGCAGATCCCGGTCGCCGGGGGCGGGTTCCGGCTCGACGGCGAGCGGTTCGTCGCCCGGTGCCACGCGCTCGGGCTCCGCGTCGACTACTGGACGATCGACGACCCCGACACCGCACTCGCCCTCGTCGCGCGCGGGGCCGACGGGCTCGTCACCAACGACCCCGCCCGGATCCGCGCCGCCCTCACCGGTCGCGCGGCGGCGGCTCCTCCACCCGGAACACCACCGGGATCGCCACGTCGCTGACCTCGTCGCCCGACCCCCACGCGGCGAACCGCCAGCCCGAGGTCGCGCGATCGAGGCACGCGAGGAACGGCGCGTCGGAGATCGAGCCGGACACCGAGGTGCCGACGACGGTGCCGTCGGCCCGGACCAGCGCCGACAGGAACACGCTGCCCTCGAGC
>JBEBJW010001145.1:0-2945 GCA_040079715.1 Myxococcota bacterium
GGCGTTACCAGGGTCCATGTTCGGCCCGTGGCTCGCGTCCGCCTGCGTCCGTCCGTCCGAGCCGCCGCCGGTCGACGTGCCGGTGCCGACGCCCGCGCCCACCACCGCCCCGGACCACGACGGGCGGCTGGTGTTGACCGTCGGCCCCGTCGCCGCCGGGATCCCGGTCGCGTTCACCGTCCGCAACCTGTACCCGGGCGACACCCTGCGGGTCGCGTGGTCGGTCGACGGTCCGGGCGCGGACCCGCTCGACGGCGCGCCGACCGGGCTCGCCTCCCCGATCGGAGCCGCCGACGCCGTCGCCGACCTGTCGTACGCCGCCACTGCCGCCGCCACGCTCGAGGTGGACCCGGGCGCCACGGTGTGGGCTCAGGGCCTGGTCGTACGGGTGGCCGACGGCGCGTCCGAGGCCACCGCGGTCGTCGCGCGGCCGGCGTTCGATCCGGCGTTGGTCGCGGTCGGAGACGTGGTCGTGGCCGACGCCGGAGACCTCGACGCGCTCGACGGGGTGGCGGCGATCACCGGCGCGCTGCGGATCGAGGACACGCCACTCGCGGCGGTGTCGCTCCCGGGGCTCGTCCAGGTCGGCGGGTCGATCACCGTGTGGGACGACCCCGCGCTGGAGACGCTGTCCCTGCCGGCGCTCCGGTGGGTCGGCGGGGACCTGTCGCTGTACGCGGACCCGGCGCTCGCGGCGGTCGACGGGCTCGCGGCGGTCGAGGCGGTCGGCGGGACCCTCGCGGTGCACCGGATGGACCGGATCCGCGACCTCGACCCGCTCGTGGCGCTGTCGTCGGTCGAGGGCGACCTGTACCTGTACCACGACCTCCAGCTCGACCACGTCGCGCTGCCAGCGCTCCGGAGCCTCGGCGGGAACCTCGACCTGTGGGAGCTCGACGCGCTCGACCGGGTGTCGCTCCCGGCGCTGACCCGGATCGAACACAAGCTCGACGTGTTCGTCACCGCGTCGCTGGTCGACCTCGATCTGCCGGTCGTCGCGTCGATCGGGTCATTCGAGCTCCACCACGCCGACGCGATGACCGACGTGGGGACGTTCCCGGAGCTGGTGGCGCTGCCGGGGGACGTCGACCTGCAGTACACCCCGTCGCTGGTCGGCCTGACCGGGTTCGCCCGGGTCGAGCGGGTCCGAACCCTCCGGGTCCAGTTCGTCGACGGGCTCGGGTCGTTCGGCGATCTGACGGCGCTCACCACCGTCGACACCGCGCTCGAGCTGTTCCGGCTGCCGTCGGTGACGGCGCTCGATCTGCCGGCCCTCGCGTCGTGCGGGACCCTGAAGATCACCCGCGACGACGCGCTGGTCGATCCCGGACTGCCGGCGCTGACCGAGGTGCGCGGCGCGGTCGAGATCCGCGACAACCCCGGCCTGTCGACCTGCGCGATCGAGGCCCTGCTCGATCGGTTGGCGATCGGGGGCGCGGTGACCTGCGGCGGAAACCTGGCGGACGGGTGCGCCGCGTGGTGCGCCCCGGAGGGCGCGTGACGCTCCGGACGTGGGTGGCGTGGCCGATGGCGTGGCTCGTGGCAGGGTCCGGGTGCGCGGTCGACCCGTCGCTCGAGGCGGGACCGGCCTCGCACCGCGACGAGGTGGTGGTGCGGGTCCCGGTCGACGAGCCGGCGGACGTGGCCGCGCTGGACGCGCTCGGCGACCGGTGGACCGAGCAGGTGGTCGACCACGTCGATCTGCGGGTCGATCGGGCCCGGGTGCCGGCGGGCGCGACCGTGCTGATCGACGACCTCGACGCGGCGGTCGCGGCGTCGATGGCGTCGGGGGATCCGGGGGACCCGTTCGCCGACTGGCTCCCGCTCGACGCGCTCGACGCCGAGCTCGACGCGCTCGCGGACGCGCCGTTCGCCAGGATCGTGACCCTCGGCCAGTCGGTCGAGGGCCGACCGATCCGGGGCCTGAAGCTCGCGGTCGACGCGGGCGCCCCGAGCGACGACCTCGGGATCCTGGTGGTCGGCGGGCAGCACGCCCGCGAGTGGATCGGCCCCAGCGCCGCCCTGTACGTCGCGGACGCGCTGGTGACCGGGTACGGCGTCGACCCCGCGATCACCGCGTTCCTCGATCGGTACCGGGTGGTGGTGGTCCCGGTGATGAACCCGGACGGGTACGTCCACACCTGGACCACCGACCGGTTCTGGCGGAAGAACCGGCGCGACAACGGCGACGGCTCGTTCGGGGTCGACCTGAACCGGAACTGGGACGCCGCGTGGGACGGGGTCGGCGCCGACCGCGACCCGGCGTCGCTCAACTACCAGGGCCCGTCGGCGTTCAGCGAGCCCGAGACCCGGGCGATCGCCGACTGGCTGGTGGCGCACCCGATGGTCGGTTGGCACCTCGACCTGCACAACAGCGGCCAGGTCGCGCTCCACCCGTTCGGGTTCACCCCGCTCGACAGCCCGGACGAGGCGGCGCTCGCGGCGGCGACCACCGACGCGGCCGCGGCGATGACCGCGGTCCACGGCACCGACTACCGGTCGGGCTCGTTCAACGAGGCGCTGTACCCGGCCGCCGGAGTGGCGATCGACTGGAGCTACGGCGCCGCGGGCCTGTCGAGCGCGCTGTTCGAGCTCCGGGACCGTGGGCAGTACGGGTTCCTGCTCCCGACCGACCAGATCCGACCGACCGGGGAGGAGGCGCTCGCGGGGCTCCTCGCGCTCGCCGGGCGCCCGGAGCGGCCGCGGCTCGCGCTGGCGGTCGACGGTCCGGTCACGGCGGGGTCGGCGGCCGAGGCGCGGCTCCACCGGGTCGAGGCCGGCGCGCCGGTCGAGCTGTACACCTCGACCGCCGGGTACGGGGTGACGGTGCTGCCGGACGGGCTCCAGCTCGGCCTCGCCGACGCGACGCTCGCCGGGGTCGACGTCGGGTCCGACCGGGGCCGGGCGGGGGTCGGGTTCACCGCGCCGGACGCGCCGACGGTGTG
>JBEBJW010001146.1:0-2944 GCA_040079715.1 Myxococcota bacterium
GTCGCGACTGCGCTGCAGGTCGCTGCGGGGATCGGCCTCGCGTTCGGGGCGCACCTCGCGGTCGGCGGCGCGTTGTTCGGCGGATCCCTGTTCGCCCTGGCGTGGTCGCCGGACGACTTCGGCGCCGCGTTCGGCGGGCTGTGGACGGTGTGGGCGATGGGCCTCTCCGTGGTGCAGGTGGCGTACCTCGGACCGGTGGCGCTGGCGGCCTGGCGGGTCCGCCGACCGCTCGCGCAGGGGGTGCTGCTCGGCGCGCT
The DNA here is from genome assembly GCA_040079715.1 of Myxococcota bacterium. GTDB lineage: Bacteria > Myxococcota_A > UBA796 > UBA796 > JACKER01. The sequence goes on from JBEBJW010001146.1 coordinate 258, forward strand.
GCTGACGGTGCTGCTCCAGACCACCTGCTACGGCGTGTTGTTCGCGGTGCGGCCCCGCCTGGCCGGCTGAGCAGCGTCGGGTGGACCCGGCCGGGTGCGGCCGCCCGTCGACCGCCCGCGCCAGGCGGACCGGAGGGTGGCCGGAGGCCAGTCGCGCAGCGACCGAGCGGAGCGAGCGCGGAGGGAGGCCGCCGGCGGAGCCGGGGCGCCCGACCGCCGGACCGGAGAACGGCCGTCGGGACGACCCCGCGCCGAACCGGTCGATCGCGCCGAGCCGTCCACCGTCTGCGCGGCCGCGCGCGGAGCTCGCCCCTCGCCTGCGCGTCACCGGGGAACGACCGGGACCACGGGTGGCGCGGCCGACCCGTGGTTTCGGTGGCGCGAGCGGTCGGGCTATGGACCGGCGCTGCGGTCGGAATACACTCGGCACCGATGAGCCCACCGATCCTCGTGTACACCCCGACCCGCCGCGGCCTGTGGCTGCGGGTGTTGGTGCGCGAGCTGCTGTTCCCCCAGACCCGGTGGGCGCGGTTGCTCGTCGGGCCGGAGCTGATCACGCTCGGCCTGGTCGGGATCCTGCTCGCCTCGCTGTGGGACAGCTCGGCCCTCGGCCTGGTGTCGGGCGCGTTGGTCGGGATCGGCCTCGCCTGGGCGTCGTGGCCGCTGGCCGGCGCGTGGCTCGCCGTCACCCGCAACGGCGCCGTCCGCCGGCGCGGGCCGGTCCGGCTGGTGCTCACGTCCGGCGCGGTCGAGCTGGTCCGCGGCGACGATCGGCGGCTGTTCCCGCTCGAAGACCTCGAGCGGATCGAGACGATCGGCGGTGAACACTGGCTCCGGTTCCGCGGCGAGCGGGCGCTGATGATCCCCACCCGGGTGTCGGAGGGCGACGCGAACGCGTTCGTCGCCGCGATCCGCGGGTACCGGTCGACGATCGACGCCGCCCAGGCGATCCCCGAGCAAGAAGCCGCGAAGTAGCCGCCCGCGAGGGGACGCGATCCGCGGAGGACCTGCCGGAGACCAGGTTGCGCGGGCCGTTACCTCGCCGTTACACCGGAGCGGCTATCTACTCGCCCGGAGGATCGATGCCCCATCGTGCGCTCGCGCTCGTCGCTCTGGCCTGTTGCTCCGCCTGCACCGAGTCCCCGACGGCCCCCACCTCGGAGCCGGAGACCTCGAACGCGGGCTCCACCGTGCCTGCCGTCGGGTTCGACCTCGCCGGCGCCGTGGCGTTCGCCCGGACCGAAGACGGCGCGCTGTTCAAGGTCCTCGCCGACGGCACCGTCGCCGCGGCCTCGGACGCCCGGGTGTGGCAGTACATCGCCCTCTCCGGCGGGGGTCTCGCGGCGACCACGCTCGACGCCGACGGCGCGACGGACCAGGACGTGCTGGTTCGCGACGGCCAGATCACCGTGTTGGACGAGGACGTCCTCGGGTACCCCGTCGGCCAGACCGACCGCGGCGACGTCTACTTCGCCCACGGGTTCGTCGTCCCGTCGGGCGGCTCGGAGCCCGAGTCGGTCCCCCTGACCGGGAGCTCACCGTACATCGCGTCCGTCAGCCGAAACCTGGTCGTCGGGCTGTCCGACCTCGGCAGCGCGTCCCTCAGGGAGGTGTTGGACACCTCGTCGGGCCACCTCACCCGGATCGACTCGTGCAACAACGGCGAGGTGGTCGCGCTGAGCGACGAGCGCGCCCTGGTCGACGACTGCGGCGCGGACGAGCTGCTGGTGCTGAGCACCGGCGAACGCTCGGACGCGGGGATGTCGGGGTGGAACGGCGAAGCGATCCCGGTGCCGGACGGGGCGGTGTTCACGTCGTCCACCTGCCCGGGTGGGACCTCCGGGTATCAACTGTGCCGCATGGCGCCGACCACCGAGGTCGAGGCGCTGTACACCGGCGAGCTGAACCCGCTCGACACGTACGGACTGCAGCCGACGCTGATCGGAGACGACCGCTACTTCGCCGTGCTGGAGCGCGACGGGTTGGTCGGGTTCGAGGCCGGCATCGACGAGAAGTGGCCGACGGCGGACAACGCCCTCGTGTTCCAGGCGTCGATGGGGTCCGACCACGTGGCGTACTATGTCGGGGCGAGCGGCGGACGGACCGTGCTCGGGCGGGTGGACCTGTCGACCCGCGAGGTCACGGTGCTCGACGACGCGCGCGACTACGCCGAGGTCGTGGCCGCGCGCTGAACCGCGAGGAGGTCGGCGCGCCCTACTCGTCGTCCGGCGGGTCGTCCCGCTCCGAGCTTCGATCCGGGAGCGGCGCGATCTTCGCGATCGGCAGCCGGATCCGGCCGGTGATCTCGCCGTCGAGCCGGTCCGCTCCGTCGCTGGTCCGCCCGGCGATCCGGATCTTGCCGGTGTTCTCCCCGTCCCCCCCAGCGAACGCCGGGCCGGTGATCTCGCCGCCGCGGAGCGACACCTTCAGCGCCCCCGGGGTGGCGGGCGTGGCGACGCGATCCGGGCTCAGCGGCGGCAGCTCGACGTACCGCAGGGCGTTCGCGAGGTCCCGCGACGCGGTGGGGCGCCCGGACGTCTTCAGCGGGGAGATCGCGCCGAGCAGCCCATCGTCGACCGCCGCGCGCCAGTCGCCGAGCCGGGCGAAGAACAGATCGGTCACGAACGCCCCGAACGTGCAGCCGACGACGCCGATCATCAGCCCGCCCATCACCGGGGGGGCCGCGG
>JBEBJW010001147.1:0-2944 GCA_040079715.1 Myxococcota bacterium
GAGGTCCCGGTCGACGAGCCTCCGCCGCCCGCCGAGGTCGCGCCCGACTCGTACGCCGGCAAGCTGCTCGCCGCGCGCCGCGCCGCCCGCGACAAGCTGCGCTGAACCCTTCGTGGGGGCGACCCGAGCCCTGCCTCGGGAGCATACGGAGGGCTCGGGAGGACCGATGTCCACGACGTTGTGGGGTGAAGAGACCCGGAAGGCGCTCGCGAACTTCCAGATCTCCGGTGAGCCCGTCCCGATCGCGGTCGTGCGGTGGCTCGGGCGGATCAAGGCCGCCGCGGCGCGGGTCAACGGCGAGCTCGGGCGCCTCGACCCCGACGTCGCCGACCGGATCGCGCGGGCGGCGGATCGGGTGGCCGCCGGCGAGCTCGACGATCAGTTCCCGATCGACGTGTTCCAGACCGGGTCCGGCACCTCGACCCACAGCAACGCGAACGAGGTGATCGCGTCCCTCGCCGGCCCGGACGTCCACCCGAACGACCACGTGAACCTGGGGCAATCGTCGAACGACGTGTTCCCGACCGCCGTCCACCTCGCCGCCGCGGACGGCCTCGTCCACCGGCTGATCCCGGCCCTCGACCGCCTCGCCCGGTCGCTCGGGGCCAAGGCGGTCGAGCTCGACGGCGTGGTCAAGGCGGGGCGGACCCACCTGATGGACGCCGTGCCGATCACGCTCGGCCAGGAGCTGCGCGGGTGGGAGGCCCAGGTGCGCCAGGGGATCCTCCGGATCGAGGCCGCGCTCCCGCGGGTCCTCCAGGTCCCCCTCGGCGGCACCGCGGTCGGGACCGGGCTGTCGACCCGCCCCGCGTTCGCGATCGGGGTCCGAACCCGCCTCGGGCGCGACTCCGGGCTGGCGATCGCGCCGCCGGCGGACCCGTTCGAGGCCCAGGGCGCGCGGGACGGGCTGGTCGAGGCGTCCGGCGCGCTGCGGACGGTCGCGGTGTCATTGACCAAGATCGCGAACGACGTGCGGTGGCTCGCGTCGGGTCCGCGGACCGGGCTCGGCGAGCTGTTGTTGCCGGAGCTGCAGAAGGGCAGCACGATCATGCCCGGCAAGGTCAACCCGGTGATCCCGGAGGTGGTGATCCAGGTGGCGGCCCAGGTGATCGGCAACGACGCCGCGATCGTCGCGGGGGCGCTCCAGGCCCAGCTCGAGCTGGCGGCGGTCGCCCCGCTGCTCGCCCGGAACCTGCTGGCGTCGATCGGGCTGCTGACCGCCGCGGCGACCACGTTCGCCGACCGGTGCATCGACGGGCTCCGGGCGGATCGGGAGCGGTGCGCGTCGTACGCGGGCGCCACCCTCGCGTCGTCGGTCGCGCTGGCCGCGACGATCGGCTACGACGCCGCCGCCGCGCTGGTGAAGCAGGCCGAGGCCAGCGGCCGGACGTTGCGGGAGGTGGCCCGCGACGCCGGCATCCCGGACGAGGAGCTCGACCGCGCGCTCGATCCGCGGATGCTCGCGCGCGGGATCCTCGGCGGGCCCGGCTAGCCCGCCCGCTACGCGGCGTCCGGCTCGGCGTCCGGGTCGCGGCCGAGGGCGTCCTCGACGTACAGCCGGCGGGTCAGGACCGTCCCGAGCACGATCAGGGCCGGCGCCGTCAGCAGGCCCATGAACCCGATCAGGGTCGCGAGGGCCACCTGGATCCCGAGCAGCAGCGCCGGCAGCGTGTCGACCGCCTTGCGCTCGATCAGCGGGCGGAGCACCCACCCCTCCAGCACCTGGACCACGCCGTACACGACCAGCACTGGGACCGCCTTCCCCTCCCCTGCGGCCAGCAGCACCGCCGGCACCGCGGCGATCGCCGGGCCGAAATTCGGGATGAAGTCGAGGATCCCGGCCACGATCCCGAGCAGCAGCGCGAACCGGACCCCCGCGATCATCAGCCCGACCGTCGTGAGCACCCCCACGATCACCATCGTGACGATCTGGGCGATCACCCACGCCGCGAGCTGATCGCGCAGCTCGGCCAGGATCTGCCGCGCGCGCGCCTCCCGGTCCCGCGGGACGAGCGCCACGAGTCCTCGGACGTACGGCTCCGGCGACGCCGCCAGGTACACCGCCAGGACGGCCACCAACAGCAGGCCGAGCCCGGCCTGGCTCACCCCGCCGACGAACCCGGTGATCCACCCGAGGATCTGGGTCGACGGCCCGCTCTGGAGCTGCTGGACGACCTTGTCGGTCGGGCCCGGCCCCGGCGGACTCTGGGCCGCCTTCGCGCCCTTGCCCTTCGCGTCGGGCGCGGACCCGGCGTCGGGCGCCGGCTGCGGCTGCGGCGCCTCCGACGTCCCCTGCGGGGGCGCGGTCGCTCCGCCGGTCGAACCCGTCGCGCCGGTCGGTCCGGCCGCTCCGTCCGACGCGCCTTGCCCAGTAGATTGCGATTTCGGCGAATCTTGGGCGGGCGTTGGCGCCGGGACTCCGGTGACGTCCCGGACCTGGCCCTCCGCGCGGGTCAACCAGCGATCGAGGCGGTCCTTCAGCTCCGGGAGCTGCGCCTCCGCCTCGCGGACCTGCTCGGTCAGCTTCGGGGCGATCGCCACCCCGCCGATCACCGGGGCAGCGACCAGCGCGACGATCACCACCGAGAGGGCGGGCCCCACCCCGAGGGGTGTCCGCTGCGCCAGCCACACCGCGGCCGCCCGCAACCCGATCGCGGCGATGATCGCGATGTACGCCAGCAACAACGTGTCGATCACGACCCATGCGCCGCGCGCGACGGCGTACACCGCCACCAGCGCCACGCTCGCCACCGCGGCACGCGCGATGAACCGAAGGTCCACCGCCGGCTTCCGTTCCGGTTCCACCGCGCCTCCCCGAGGGTCGTATGACGAACCCTCCGGCGTTCACGGCACGCGCACGCACTGCGGGCTGGGGTCGCACTGCACCGTCACCCGGTCGCCCACGTGGACGTCCAGCTCGAGCAGTCGCTCCGAGCTGTACACC
>JBEBJW010001148.1:0-2941 GCA_040079715.1 Myxococcota bacterium
CGTCGGTCCCCTCCGGGGGCTCGGTCCGGCACGCACCGACGACGAACACGAACACGGCCGCGGACCACCGCACGGGGACCTCCAGGGTCCCGCCATAACCGCGGCGCGCTACTTCTTCTCGACCACGTGGAGGAACCAGTCCTTGGTGCCGGAGAGCTCGCTGTTGGCCCAGGTCTCGAACGCGGCCCAGGTGTCGTCGGTGGGCCCGGACGACGGCATGTCGAACGACCGCGTCAGGGTGGCGCCGGCCGCGGTCGCCGGACCGAGCCGGAACCCGGTCAGGAGCGCCCAGTACTCCTTGTAGTGGTCGGCCGAGGTGGTGAACCGGTGCGCCACCGCCTTCTTGACCCCGCCCGCGTCGAACACGTGCAGCGGACCCTCCATGATCTGGGCGGCGGCCATCGCCATCGCCATCGCGGAGGTCGGGGACCCGAACACCCGCCCGAACACGTCGTTCGGCACCGGGAGGCCCTTCGGGGAGCCCCGCGCCGGGCCGGTCAGCCGGTCGGCGAGCCACCCGTGCCGATCCTCGGCGACGAAGTCCCCGAGTGCCACCGTCGACAGGTCGCGGTCGAGCAGGCGCCGGAGCAGCGCCAGGGCGTCGTCGGCGCTCCCGACCGACCGACGGAGCGTGTCCGCGCCGTAGTCGTACGCGATCCGCGGCGTGCACCCGCTCGGGCCGGCGGTCAGCCCGGGCACCACCCCGTCGATCTCGGGGCGGGTGGGCTCGGTCAGCAACATCACCGCCGCCTCGTCGATCCACAGCGAGTCCTCGTCCGCGGCGCGGGCCCGGCCGCCGAACCACAGGTGGGCGAGCTCGTGGCGCAGATCGGCCGCGCCGGTCCGCACGAAGTACCGGTACTCGGTCGGCGGCAGCCGGTCGGTCACGTCGACCACCACCCGGTCGGTGCCGAGCGGGCCGAGCGCGTCGCCGAGCGCGACCAGGATCGCGGCGGCGTCGAGCCGGAGGTCCGCCCCGAGGGTCACGACGTCGACGTTCTCACCGCCGACCTTCAGGGCGGGCAGCACGAACCGGGGCACCTCCGCGGCCTCCCGCGCGACGAAGTACGGGTCGAGCCGCCGGATCGCCGGCCACACGAGGTCCGCGCCGTTGGACTCGACGACCTCCCACACAGGCGGCAGCGTGATCGCGAGCCGGAACGTGTCCGCCAGCGCGCGCGGGGTCGGGATCAGCGCCGACAGCTTCCACGAGGGCTGGAGATCGCTGTGGGCGGCGCGGAGTACGCCGCGGTCGACGTACCGCCCCGGCTCGTCCACCCGGTACCGGACCGTGGCCCGCCGGTGGGTGACGGTCAGCGCGCCGTCCGCGGGGTCGTGGCGGCAGCCGTCGGTCGCGATCGGGGTCGCGCGGAGCTCGAGCACCTGGTTTGCCGAATCGAGGATCTCTGCTTCGACGATCAACGCCTCCCGGGATACGGCGACGAACCGGGCGTGGATGTTCGGAACACTCATCGGGGGGGTCCTCCCACCCCGCTCCGTTCGCAACGGCCGTGCCACCGGTCCGCGTGCGACCCGCGGCCGACCCGAGCGGCTCCGGGCGCGCCTCAGCGCTCGGACGACCCCGACGGGATCGTCGGATCCCCCGGACGGTTCCCGCCAGCGGTGTCGGGAGTTGCCGACAGCGGCCGCAGGATCTCGTGGAGGTGGGTCCGATGGATCCCGAGCCGACGGGCGGCGCGGGTCACGTTGCCGCCCTCCTCGTCGAGGATCCGCTGGACGTGGAGCTTGCGGAACGCGGCCTGCGCAGCGCGCAGATCGTCCGCCTCGGGCGGCGCCGGCTCGGCCACCCCGCCGGTCTTCATCAGGTGGGCCACGCTGATCGGCTGCGCCCGCTCGGCGTTCGCGCGCAGGAGCGCCATCCGGACCAGGTTCCGGAGCTCGCGGACGTTGCCGGGCCACGGCTGCTGCTCGAGCCAGTGGATCGCCTTCGGCGACAGGGTCCGGTGGGGGACGCCGTGCCGCTCGGCCTCCTCCGCGACCAGCACCTGCGCGATCAGCCCGATGTCCTCGACCCGCTCGACCAACGGCGGGACCCGGATCCGCCACTGGTCGAGCCGCGACAGCAAGTCCCCCCGGAACCGCCCGGCGGTGACCTCGGCGTCGAGGTTCCGCTGGGTCGCCGCCACCGTGCGGACCACCACCTCCCGCTCCCGGGTCTCGCCGACCCGCCGGAACCGCCCGTCCTGGAGGAACAGCAGGAGCTGCGCCTGGACCTCCGGCGCGAGCTCGCCGACCTCGTCGAGGAACAGCGTGCCGTGATCGGCCTCCTCGACCAGGCCGGTCCGGTCCTCGGACAGCCCGGTCCACGACCCCTTCCGGGCGCCGAACAGGTCCGCCGCCGCCCGCTCCGCCCGCAGCAGCGTGCAGTCCACCACCACGAACGGGCCGTCGGCGCACGGGCTCGCGACGTGGATCACCCGCGCGAGCTCGGTCTTGCCGGTGCCGGTCGCGCCCTCCAGCAGGACCGACACCCGGGTCGGCGCGACCACCTGGACCGCGTCGAGCAGCCGCGCGACCGCCGGGCTCCGGCCGACGATCCGCGACGCGTCGAGCTGACCGCGGGCGACCCGGGTGGGATCGTCCCCCTCCCACCGGGTGCGCCAGGCGTGCCGCTCCGCCAACGGCGCGAGCTGCCGGCCGACCAGCGCCACGAGCTGCAGCGCGTCCGGACCGGGCGGCAGGCCCCCCTGGACCACCAGCACCCCGGCCGACGAGCCGATCGGCGTGGCGACCACGACCTCGATCGCGTTCCGCTGGACGCTCTCCCGATCGCGGAACCGCTCGTCGATCGACGCGTTGGTGGTGACGACCGGCCGGCCGGTGCGGAGCGCCTCGTCGAGGATCGCGCCGGACAGCTGCGCCCGGACCTGGTCCGGCTCGCCGCCGACCGCGGACCACCACCGCGGGCTCGACCCCGCGG
>JBEBJW010001149.1:0-2938 GCA_040079715.1 Myxococcota bacterium
GTATTGGCACTGGCCGATCCCGGCGTACCTCGTGACCAAGCACGTGGCCGGCGGGGCGTTCCTGTACCTCGCGGTCCGCGCGCTCGGCGGATCGTTCGATCCGACCGCGATGGCGTTCGGCGGCGGGTTGGGTCTGGCAGCGCTGCTGGTGACCTTCGCGCTGCTGATCTACGATCTCGACCGCCCGGACCGGTTCCTGTTCCTGTTCACCCGCCCGCAGTGGCGGAGCTGGATCGCGCGCGCCGCTTGGCTGCTGGCCGGGTTCTCGGCGCTGGCCGGCGGGTGGTGGGCGGTCGAGCTCGGCCTCGGCGCGGGGGTGCTGCCGCAGGGGCTCGCGTCGCTCCGACCGGCGTTCGCCGCGGTGGTCGCGCCGGTGGCGGTGCTCGCGGCGGTGTACTCGGCGTTCCTGTTCGCGCAGGCCGAGGGCCGCGACCTGTGGCAGGCGCCGCACCTGGTGGTGCTGCTCGGGGCCCAGGCGGTGCTGCTCGGCGCCGTCCCGTTCGCCGCCGCCGGAGACCCCGTCGCCGCCGGGTGGGTGGTGGCCGGGGCGCTGTCGGCGCTGCTGCTCGCGCTGGTCGATCTCCGGACGCTCCACGGCACCGAGGTCGCGCGGCTCGCGGCGCTCGAGCTGACCCGGGGCCGGTTCCGGTGGTGGTGGCGCGGCGGGATCGCGGTCGGGTACCTCGCGCCGCTCGCCGCGATCGCTGCCGGGGTCCCGCTCCTCGCCGCGATCGCCGCCCCGATCGGCGTCCACCTCGCCTCGTACGCCCTGGTGATGGCCCCGCAAGCCATCCGGAACTCGTGAGCCCATGAGCACCTCCCGCAGACTCGCCGACACGTTCGCCCGGATCCTCGGGCTTCCCCCGTCCCGCCCGCGCGCGACCGCGTCCGCGGCGACCGACGCAGCGGGGACCGCCGTCCCCGCGTTCTTCCCGCTCGACCGCGCCGGCGGGGCCTCCGAGCCGAGCGACGCGCCGGTCTCGTTGACCCACGTGCGCCACCCGGACGGTCGGATGTCGAGCTACCCGCCGCCCGAGTCGTGGGACGACTGGGTCGAGTGGGAGGCCGGCGTGTGGCCCGAGCGGTCGGCCCGCCGGTACACCCTCGTCCCCACGATCTGCTTCAACTGCGAGGCCGCGTGCGGTCTGTTGGCGTACGTCGACAAGACCACGTTCGAGGTCCGCAAGTTCGAGGGCAACCCGGTCCATCCGGGCTCGCGCGGGCGGAACTGCGCCAAGGGGCCGGCGACCCACAACCAGACCTACGATCCGGAGCGGATCCTGTACCCGCTGAAGCGGGCCGGGGCGCGGGGCGAGGGCCGGTGGATGCGGATCTCGTGGGCCGAGGCGCTGGCCGAGATCGGCGCGAAGATGCGCGAATCCCGCCTCCGACGCCGGGACGGCATCATGTACCACGTCGGGCGGCCGGGGGAGGACCACTACGCCAACCGGAGCGTCACGGCGTGGGGGGTCGACGGCCACAACAGCCACACCAACGTGTGCAGCGCCGCCGCCCGCACCGGGTACGCCCTGTGGTCGGGCTACGACCGGCCGTCGCCCGACTTCGCGAACGCGTCGTGCATCCTGCTGCTGTCGAGCCACCTCGAGACCGGCCACTACTTCAACCCCCACGCCCAGCGGATCATGGACGGGAAGCGGGCAGGGGCGAAGCTGATCGTGATGGATCCGCGGCTGTCGAACACCGCGAGCAAGGCAGACGTGTGGCTGCCGACCTGGCCCGGGTCCGAGACCACCGTGCTGCTCGCGATCGCCCGGCACCTGCTCGCGACCGGCCGGTGGGACCGGGCGTTCGTCGAGCGGTGGGTCGACTGGCGCGGGTTCGTGCGGGATGCACCGCGGGTGATCCACGATCCGGCGGTGCTCGCCGAACTCGACGGGACCTTCGACGGGTTCGCGCGCGCCCTCGCGGCGTTGTACCGGGAGTTCACGTTCGAGCGGGCCGCGGCCGAGTCGATGGTGTCGGTCGACCGGATCGCCGCCGCCGCCGACGCGGTGGCGCGTGCAGGTCACCGGTTGGCGGCCCACAACTGGCGCGGAGCGTCGATCGGGAACCGCGGCGGGTGGCAGGTCGCGCGGGCGATGTTCCTGTTGAACGTGCTGACCGGCTCGGTCGGGACCGAGGGCGGCACCGCGTGCGCCGACTGGAACAAGTTCGTCCCGAAGCCGTTCTCGCAGCCGCCGGCCAACGACGCGTGGAACGAGCTCGCGCTCCCGCCCGAGTGGCCGTTCGCGCACTTCGAGATGAGCTTCCTGCTCCCGCACCTCCTCGCCGAGGGACGCGGCACGATCGACGTGTACTTCACCCGGGTGTACAACCCGGTGTGGACCAACCCGGACGGATTCCAGTGGGTCCGCGCCCTGCTCGACACCGACAAGGTCGGGTGCACGGTCGCGCTGACCCCCACCTGGAACGAGACCGCCCAGTTCGCCGACTACGTGCTCCCGATGGGGCACGCCGGCGAGCGCCACGACCTGATGAGCCAGGAGACCCACGACGGTCGATGGATCGGGTTCCGCCAGCCGGTCCGGCGGGTGGCGATGGAGCGGGCGGGGATCCGCGTCGGGCGCACCTGGGAGGCGAACCCGGGCGAGGTGTGGGAGGAGGCCGAGTGGTGGGCGGACCTCGCGTGGGCGATGGACCCCGACGGCGCCCTCGGCGTCCGGCGGTGGTTCGAGAGCCCGACCCGACCGGGCGAGGTGATCACCCAAGACGAGTACTGGAGCTGGATCTTCGATCACTCGGTCCCGGGGCTCCCGGAGGCCGCCGCTTCGCGCGGGTTGACCCCGCTGGAGTACATGCGTCGGTTCGGGTGCTTCGACGTCCCCACGCCGCGCGGGCTGCCGTACGAGCAGCCGGTGACCGGCGCCGCGTCGGACGACGGGCTGGTGAGGGACGGCGCTGGCGCGGTGATCGGGGT
>JBEBJW010001150.1:0-2937 GCA_040079715.1 Myxococcota bacterium
GCACCACAGGGGCCGGGATACCGCGCCTCCCGCCTCCGGCAACCCCATCCACCCCTCGGCTTCGTCGCGAGCGACGGCCTGCGGGGGGCCCGGCTGGCATTGCCTTCGTCGTCCGGCGCTGGTGGGCGGCTCTGTACGTGGTGCGGGGAGGGGTGCGCGTGGCGGTCGGAGTTGACGATGTGACACCGACTGGCCTTCGATGCGTGGATCGCACCGGCCGCCGCGACGTCCCGCCGAGGCAAGGAGCGGCACGACAGCCCCTTGTCGTGCGCGTGGTGCGTCTTCCGCTCGGTCCGTGTCGTCCCGGTCGATCGGGTCGTCCGTGGGCCCTGACGCCCTCCGGAACCCCGCCGGAGGCTCCGTCGCGCCCAGTAGCCACGCGCAGCGCCGCCGCGGCGTGAGGCCGCAGGCAACCGAGCGCCCGGAGCCACGCACCTTGGACCCGACCGCCACCCGCAGGGCGCGACTCTGTCGTGCCCGAGGAATGGCGAGGACGGCGAGGACGCGACGTTGCCGGCGGCCGAGCGAGCGGTACCCGTCCCGGCCTGATGGGCGACGGAGCCGCCGACCCACGGCGCCCGCGCCGCGAACGCGCCCGGCGCGTCCCGGCGCTCGCCGAGTCCTGCGTCAGCCGCTGCGGACGGGACGCCACCCGGAGCTCCCCGCCGTCGGGTTGACGCGTGGATCCAGAACCCACCCACCTGCCCACACCGACGCACCACCGAGCTGCGGCAGCGGAAGCCGCGTTCGCCGCATCCCGCCGCGCCCCGCGGCTACCGGTAGATCGCGAACGCCGCCAGCGCGCGCTCCCGGTACGCGCCCGGGGGGAAGTGGTCTTCGATCGCCCGCGTCTTCTCCGGGTCGATCGTCCGGGGGGCGAGCATCGTCGCGGCCTGGACCCGCGCCTCGATCGACTGGAACGCCATCAGCATCGAGTCCACGTGGCGCATCTCGTACCAGTACTGGTTCACGACCTCGTCGAGCCGCTTCAGCCGCTTGTCGTCCGTCCGCTTCCGGTTCACCCGGTGCTCGACCCACCGGAACTGGACGTCGGTGATCGGGTTGCGCGCTCCCGTCGGCCCGCGGTCGATCCACGGCTCGACCGGGATCAGCCGGCCGCCGGAGTACTCGAACCACAGCGGCTCGCCGTCCGGCACCGCGACGTCGATCGACGCCAGCACCGACCCGAACGCGTCCTTGACCTGGATCGCGTGCGCGCCGGCGGCGACGTCGTTCATCACGAGCTCGGTCGCGACCCGCCCGACCACGTCGCCGTCCACCACGAACGTCACCGGCGTCGGCGACTGGACCCGGAGGGCCCCGGCCCAGGCGATCGACGCGAGCCACCCCGTCAGCATGATTCCACTCCCGGGTGATAGTCTCACGGCCGTGATGCTCCCCCTACTCACCGCCGCCTGGTTCGCGCAACGCGCGGAGGCCGGGTGCGACCCGACCGGCCTCGACGCCGCCCTCGACGCCGCCGACCGGGCGTTCCTCACGTCCGACCCGAAGGCGATGTCGGTCGCGATCGGCCAGGTCCGCAAGTCGCTGTCGTGCGCCCGGGTCGCGGTTGCGCCGGAGACCTGCGCCCGGGTCCACCGCGCCCGCGCGCTCGACGCGTGGCTGGCGGCCGATCCGGACGGCGCGCTCGGGTCGCTCCGGGGGATGCTCCACGCAGACCCGCGGGCAGTGTTGACCCCACCGGTGATCCCGGAGCGGCACGAGCTCCGCGACCTGCTGGTCACCGCCGAGGAGAGCCCGCCGAGCTGGACCGAGGCGCCGGGCGGGGGCTGGGTGCTGGTCGACGGCCTGCGCACGGGCGCGATCCCGGTCGGCCAACCGTACGTGCTCCAGCCGCTGAAGTCCGACGGGCAGTTCCTCGGGGCCCGGATCGTCGATCGCCCGGCCGCCGCCGGGACCGGCCGCGCAGCACCGGGCGCGACTCGCGGGCGCGCCGCCCTCCGGTGGACCGGGATCGGGCTCGGGGTGGTGTCCGCCGGGCTGTACGGCGCGGCGTGGATGTCGAACGCGGCGTACCAGGACGCGGTCCTCGCGGCCGACAACCCGCGGATCGGCGCGTACCACACCACCACCAACGCCCTGTCGATCGGCTCGGTGGCGTCGCTGTCGATCGGGTTCGGCGCGGTCCTCGGCGCCCAGGCGATCCGGTGAGCGCGCGCGCCACCCGGGGGAGCCATTGACGACCGAGCTGAGCTGGCTGTTGGCGACCGCGCTCCTGTCCGGGAGCCTGTGGATCCCGTACATCGTGGGCATCAACCTCACCGACTACCCCGGCAAGGCGAACCAGTTCCTGCGCCCGCCGGACCCGTCGACGATGGCCCCGTGGGTGCACCGGGCGTGGCGGGCCCACCTGAACAGCCTCGAGCAGCTGCTGCCGTTCGCGCTGGTGGTCGTGATCGGGCGCCTGGCCGACGTGTCGACCCCGGTGACCCGGTTCTGCGCCGGGCTGTACTTCGCGGTGCGGCTCGTCCACGCGGTCGGGATGATCAGCGGGCTCGCGCGGCTGCCGGTGCGGCCGGCGCTGTATTTCACCGGGTGGGTCGCGATGCTCGTGTACGCCTGGCAGATCGTGACGCACGGCCGGTGAGCCCAGGCCGGTGAGCCCAGGCCGGTGAGCTCCAGGCGAGGACCCCAGGCCGGTGAGACCAGGTCCGCGTCAGTCCTTCGGCTTCTTCTTCTTCGGCTTCTTGCCGTCCGGCTCGGGGTCCGGCTCGAGGTCCTCGATCGGGATCTTCGGCCGCGGCGCGACCGGCGGGGCCGGCGGGGGGACCACGACCGGCGCGGGATCGGGCTTCGCGACCGGGGTCCGGCGCTTCGGGGACGGGCTCGGGCCCTGCGGCTCCACCGTATCGTCCGGGACGGGGTCGTCCGGGACCGGCGTCACCACCGGCGGCTCGACGTGGATCGTCTCCGGCT
>JBEBJW010001151.1:0-2937 GCA_040079715.1 Myxococcota bacterium
GAGGATCGGCTGGAGCCGCTGCTCCGGTTCGTGGCGTCGCCGCGGTCGGCGTACGTGTCGGGCCAGGTGCTGCGGGTGTCGAACCGGGTCGGCGCGGCCGAGGTCCGCGCGACCCGCCCGCTCGCCGGCCGGGTGGTGATCGTGACCGGCGCGGCCCGCGGGATCGGCGAGGCGATCGCGACCACGGCGGCGCGCGAGGGGGCGCGGGTCCTGGTCGTCGATCGGCCGGACGACGCCGAGCTCGGGGCGGAGGTCGCCCGGGCGGTCGGCGGCGCGTTCCTCGGGCTCGACGTGGCGGCGCCCGACGCCCCCGAGACCCTGCTGCAGTACGTGAAGGATCACTACGGGCAGGTCGACGCGATCGTGCACAACGCGGGGGTCACCCGCGACAAGACGCTCGCGAACATGAAGCCCGAGCTGTGGGACCTCACGCTCGACGTGAACCTGCGCGCGCCGATCCGGCTGACCGAGGCGCTGGTGCCGGTGCTGTCGGCCCACGCCCGGGTGGTGTGCCTGTCGTCGATCGCCGGGATCGCGGGCAACATCGGGCAGACCAACTACAGCGCGTCGAAGGCCGGGGTGATCGGCCTCGTGCGCGCGCTCGGGGCGAAGCTCGCCGACCGGGGGATCGCGGTGAACGCGGTAGCACCCGGGTTCATCGAGACCCGCCTGACCGACGCGATCCCGGTGACCACCCGCGAGGTGGCGCGGCGGATGTGCAACCTCGGCCAGGGCGGCCTGCCGATCGACGTGGCCGAGGTGGCGGTGTTCCTGTCGAGCCCGGGGGCCCACGGGCTGTCCGGCCAGACCGTCCGCGTGTGCGGCGGCAACTACGTGGGGGCGTGATGGCGCGGGCAGTGATCGTCGGTGGGGCGCGGACCCCGTTCGTCCGGGCGTTCGAACAGTACATCGAGCTCGACACGATCGCGCTCGGCGCGGCGGCGGTCCGGGGGGCGCTCGAGCGGACCGGCGTGCCGTGGGACGAGGTCCAGAGCATCGTGTGGGGCGGGGTGATCCTGCCGTCGACCGCGCCGAACGTCGGGCGGGAGATCGGGCTCGACCTCGGCCTGCCGCGGACCCTCGAGGCGATGACCGTCACCCGGGCCTGCGCGTCCGGGCTCCAGGCGGTGACCCTCGCCGCGGCCGCGATCGAGCGGGGCGAGTGCGACGTGGCGATCGCCGGCGGGTCCGACAGCACCAGCAACGCCGAGCTGAAGCTGCCGCAGAGCCTGGTGCACAAGCTGGCCCCGGTCGCGCTGTCGAAGAAGTCCGGCCCGCGCGACTACCTCCGGGCCCTGGGCACGATCTCGGTCCGCCAGGATCTGGTGCCCCGGCAGCCGAAGATCGCCGAGCGGACCACCGGCCAGTTGATGGGCGAGGCCGCCGAGGAGATGGCGGAGCGCAACGGGATCGGCCGGATCGAGCAGGACGAATTCACCGTCCGGTCCCACCGGCGGGCGGCGGAGGCGATCCGGAGCGGGCGGTTCGACCGGGAGGTCGTGCCGGTGCGCAACCCGGGCGGGGAGACCGTGTACACCGACACGATCGTCCGGGGCGACACCACCGTCGACAAGATCGGGAAGCTCAAGCCGGCGTTCGCGAAGAACGGCACCCTGACCGCGGCGAACTCGTCGGCGCTGACCGACGGCGGCGCGGCGGTGGTGCTGATGAGCGAGGACAAGGCGAAGGCGCTCGGGATCCGGCCGCTGGCGGCGTTCCGGTCGTGGGCGTACGTCGGGGTGGACCCGGCGGACCAGCTCCTGATGGGCCCCGCGCTCGCGATGCCGCTGGCGCTCCAGCGCGCCGGGATGACCCTCGCCGACATCGACCTGGTGGACATGCACGAGGCGTTCGCCGCGCAGGTGCTGGCGATCGTCAAGATGCTGGGGTCCTCGGCGTTCGCGAAGGCGCGGCTCGGGCGGGACGCCGCGGTCGGCGAGGTCGACCCGGAGAAGCTGAACGTCCACGGCGGCAGCGTCGCGCTCGGCCACCCGTTCGGCGCGACCGGGGCCCGGATGGCGCTGACGATGGCCCACGAGCTGGCGTCGACCAGCCGGAAGACGGCCCTGCTCGGGATCTGCGCCGCGGGCGGGCTCGGGGCGGCGGCGGTGCTCGAAGCGGTCTGAGCGGCGCCGTCGTCGGCCGGTCCGGGTGAACGCGCCGCGCCTTTCCCCGCTCGACCGCTCGGGGCTGGTTTTCCCGCTCGACCGCTCGGGGCTGGTTTTTCGGTACCGTCCCGAACCGGACGTCCGATCGCGCACACGGCCCGGTCGGGAGGAGCGGTGAACGTCACGACCCTGAAGCGGCTCGGCCCCGACACCGTCGCTTCGGCGATCGCCGGCGATCTCGACGCGATCGAGCGGGTCGCCCACACCAAGGTCACCCAGCTGTACCGGTGGTGCGCCCGCCTCGGCGGCCCCCGGGTCGACGCCGAGGAGGCCGCCCACGACGTGGTGATGCTGTTCGTCCGGCGGCACGCGTCGATCCGCGACCCCGCCCGCCTCGACGCGTGGCTGTTCTCCGCCTGCCGGCGGGTCGTCGCGAACCACCGGCGGCGCGCGTGGCTCCGGCGGTGGCTCCCCGGCCGGGTGCCCGAGGGGAGCACCGCCGGGGACGGCGTCGACCACCAGCAGACCGTGTACCTCGTGCTCGACGCGATGTCGGACCGGGACCGCGAGGTGCTCACGCTGTGCTACCTGGACGAGTACAGCATGGCCGAGGCCGGCCAGATCCTCGGGATCCCGGAGGGAACGGTGAAGAGCCGCCTGTCCGTCGCCCGCGACCGGTTCCGCACCCGGTGCCTCGACGCGATCGGGGGCGCGCCGTGACCCGGCCGGACCTGGACGAGGAGGCGCTCCGGGCCTGGCTGCGCGCCGCGACCGAGCCGTCGCCCGAGGCCGCTGCCCGGCTCCGCGCCGAGGTCCCTGTCTCTTATAC
>JBEBJW010001152.1:0-2934 GCA_040079715.1 Myxococcota bacterium
GTCCGGCGCCTGGCCGAGGATCGCCAGCTCGTGCCCGGCCCCGACGGGTGGCAGCTCCGGCCGTCCGCCGACCTCGACGCGGTGCTCGCGGGGGTGGTCGCGGGCGGCGCGGTCGGGATCGAGGCGCTGTCCGCGCCCGAGCGGCAGGTGCTGCGGATCCTCGGCGAGGCCGGCGCGCTGTCGTTCGACGACGCCCTCGGCGCGGTCGAAGCCGCGGGGGTCCCGACCGCGCAGCGCGTGCTGGAGCAGCTCCTCCGCGCCGGGTGGCTCGACGTCGACGGCGACCGGGTGCGGGTGGTTCCGGGCGCCGGTCCGAGCGGGCCCGGCTACAGCAGCGGCCCGAGCACGAGGTAGCACACCGCCGACACCGCCGCGGCGCACGGGATGGTCAGGATCCACGCCCCGACGATCTTCCGGGTCACGCCCCACCGGACCGCCGACAGGCGCTTCGTCGCGCCCGCCCCCATGATCGACGTGGTGATGCAGTGGGTGGTGGAGATCGGCAGGCCGTAGAACGACGCGCCCTGGATCACCAGCGCGGCCGCGATCGACGAGGTGAAGCCGTGGACCGGCTCCAGCTTGAAGATCTTGTTGCCCATCGTGTGGATGATCCGCCAGCCACCGACCGCGGTCCCGAGGCCCATCGCGATCGCGCAGGCGAACACGACCCAGTCCGGCACCGGGAACTCGGCGTGGGCGTCGTAGGTGCCGTGGTACGACATCAGCGCCATCGTGATCACGCCCATCGTCTTCTGGGCGTCGTTCAGCCCGTGCGACAGGGCGAGGAACGCGGCGGACGGCAGCTGGAGCAGCCGGAACACCCGGTTCGACACGCGCGGGCGGGTCCGTCGGATCGTCCACATCCAGAACACCATCAGCAGGAACGCGACCGAGAACCCGAACAACGGGCTCACGATCAGCGCAGTGACGACCTTCTCGACCCCTTCGGCCTTGATCGCGCTCGGCCCGACCGCGACCATCCCCGCCCCGACCATCCCGCCGACCAGGGCGTGCGACGACGACGACGGGATCCCGAAGTACCAGGTCAGCAGGTTCCACGCGATCGCGCCGAGCAGCGCGCACAGCACCACCGACTGGCTGATCAGCGCCGGATCGAGGATGTCCTTGCCGAGGGTCTTCGCGACCGCGGTGCCCATGAACGCGCCGATCACGTTGCACACGCTCGCGAGGATGATCGCGTTGCGCGCCCGCATCGCCCCGGTCGACACCACGGTCGCGATCGCGTTCGCGGTGTCGTGGAACCCGTTGACGAAGTCGAACGCCAGCGCGACGATCACCACCAGGATCAGCAGGGTGAGGGAAGTCACGGCGTCACGCGTTCTTGATCAGGATGGCTTCGAGGACCGTGCCCACGTCGGCGCACCGGTCGACCGAGTCCTCGAGGCCCTCCAGGAACTCCTTGTGCTTGATCAGGGTGATCGCGTCCTTCTCGTTCGCGAACAGCGCGCCGAGGCGGGTCCGGAACAGCACGTCCGCGTCGTGCTCGAGCCGATCGAGGTCCCGGCACGCCCCGCGGATCGCCTCGGTCTGGTTGCCCTGGCGGAGCAGCCTGCACGCCTCGACGCACCGCCCGGTCGCCTCGACCAGGATCACCGACAGCTCCGAGGTGCCGTCCGGCAGCGTCTCCATCCGGTGGACCGTCAGGTGGTTCGCGGTCGAGGTGATGAAGTCCGAGATCACCTCGAGCGCGGCCGCGAGGTGGTACAGGTCCTCCCGGTCGATCGGGGTGACGAACGTGGCGTCGAGCGCCTCGGACATCGTCCGCAGCGCGGTGTCTCCCGCCCGCTCCGCCGCCCGCAGGTCGTCCAGCATCGCGATCCGCGCGTCGACGCCGTCGGTGTGCGCCAGCTCGTGGAACAGCTTCGCCGCCAGGTGCGCCGTGTCGGCCACCGCGGAGACGTAGTCGAAGAACCGGCTCTCGTTCGGGAGGAACCACCGGACCAGGTCCTGAATCGCCGACATCGCTGCCTCGCCCGTCTGTTACGGTTGTGCGGCACATGCCCGGCGCCGCGGGGCAATGTCGCACGCTGAGGGTGTCGATTCCGTCACCTCCGGGTGTCGACTCGGTGCCGTCGGTGACGGACGTGTGTCACCCCGGTCCGAGCTCGCCGAGCTCCGCGATCAACAGGTCGGCGACCACCCGGATCCGGGCGATCCCCGCCAGCGCCTCCGGCATCGCGAGCCACAGCGCCCGCTCCCGCGACACCGGCAGCGAGGGCAGCGGCACCAGCTCCGGGAACCCGCCCGCCAGCGCGGTCGGCGCCATCACGATCCCCATCCCGGCCCGGGCGGCGCCGATCAACGTCGACATCGCCGACGCCCGCAGGGCCGGGCGGGCCCGGCCGAGCCCGTCGGTCCACCGGTCTTCGACCAGCAGGAGCAGCACCGCGCGGCCGTCGAGGTCCGTCACCGCGTCTGCGGCGAGGCCGTTGGCGGCGAGCCAGTCGCGCGACGCGTACGGGCGCTCGACCAGCGTGCACAGGCGGCGCGCGATCAGGTCCGGCTCGGTCGGCCGGCCGACCCGGATCGCCAGATCGGCCTCGCCGGCGGCCAGATCGAGGATCCGGGTCGTGCACCACAGGTCGATCCGGACCTCCGGCCACCGGGCCCGCAGCGTCGGCAGGAGCGGCGACACGAGGCCGTCCGCCACGTCCTGGAGCGTCGTCAGCCGGACCCGCCCCGCCGGCAGATCCGCCGCGCCGGTCGCCACCCGCTGGACCTCCACCGCCGTCGCCTCGGTCCGCTCGGCGATCCGGGCGATCTGGTGCCCGGTCGGGGTCAACCCGAGCCCGGCGGGGGGCCGGGCGACGACCTGCGCCCCGAGGGACTGCTCGAGCGCCGCGATCCGCCGCCCGACGGTGGTGGCGTCCACCCGGAGCCGCCGCGCCGCGCCGGTCAGGCTGCCCTCCCGGT
>JBEBJW010001153.1:0-2933 GCA_040079715.1 Myxococcota bacterium
GCGGCCGGGGTCCGGCACGTGGTGTACACCTCGCTCACGAACCCGTCGGTGACGTCGTCGGTGTCGATCGCGCCGGATCACCGGCTGACGGAGGAGGCCCTCGCCGCGTCGACGGTCGGGTTCACCGTCCTGCGCGACAACCTGTACGCGGACCTGCTGCTCGGCGCGCTCCCGAAGGCGGTGGCCGACGGCGCGCTGTACACGGCCCGCGGGGCCGGCCGGATCGGGTACGTGACCCGCGAGGACTGCGCCCGGGCCGCAGCCGCTGCCCTCGCCGACGGGTTCGACGGGCGCCGGACCCTCGATCTGACCGGCCCGTCGTCGGTGTCCGGGGACGAGATCGCCGCGATCGCGTCGTCGATCGCCGGCAAGCCGGTGGCGCACGTCCCGGTGCCCCCGTCGGCGTACCGCGAGGCCCTGATCGGCGCGGGGCTGCCGCCGGCGGTCGCGGATCTGCTCGTGTCGTTCGAGGTCGCGGCCGGGAACGGCGAGCTCGACCTGGTGTCGACCGCGATCCGCGACCTGACCGGGCGGGCCCCGTCGTCGGTCGCGGAGTTCCTGGAGGCGAACCGGACCGCCGTCACGGGTTGACCAACGGTTGACCAAGTGGATCCGCTCCAGGCGGCGATTCTTACCCCATTCGGTAGATTCGTGCCGACGAACGGAACGGGCGAGGCTAACCTTGCCTCCGCGTGCCCACCCCCAGTCGGGCGCGAGGAGCCGGGATGCCGAGGACCGCGGCGGTGGCCGTGTTGGTGTGGTTCGGGTTCGCCGACGACGCGTTCGCCCAGACCTGCGCGTCGCCCCGGACCCTCGCGTGCAACCAGATCAAGGGGGTCGTGTCGAACCCGGCCCCCCCGATCGGGTTCGTCAGCACCACCAACGACCGGTCGAGCTACGCGTCGTGCCTGGCCGGCACCTGGGGCGGCGCCGACGACGTCTGGACCTTCACCCCGCCGAACGGCCAGCACGTCTACGTCGACCTGAACCAGACGTTCAACCTGAACAACGATCTCGATCTGTTCGTGATGGCGACCGACTGCGCCGCCGGCACCTGCGTCGACTCGAGCACGAACCTGGCGGCGCTGGGCGAGCACACCGACTGGATCGCCGACGGCTCGACCTACTACCTGTGGGTCGACCGCAAGACGAACATCCTCGGCAGCAACATCTACGACTACAAGATGCAGGCCGGCTGCCCGGTGGCGTGCGATCCGGCCACCGACGTGGCGCTCGAGCTGTCGTGCTCGTCGGACTTCATCGGACTCACCACGGTCGGCGGCACGGACGTCCTCGACTACTACGAGTGCGGCGACCCGTTCGGACACATCGTCCAGCGGAACCTCGAGCGGATCTACGCGTTCACCCCCAACGTGACCGGGTCGGTGACCGTCGAGATCGACAACATGAGCGCCGATCACGACATCTACGTGCTCGAAGATCTGTGTCTGCAGGACGAGTGCGTCGGCTCGTCGACCCAGGCGCTCACCGCGAACGACAGCGTCACGTTCACCGCGGTCAGCGGCCTCACCTACTACATCGTGGTCGAGGCGTTCGGCGGCACCGGCACGTACGACCTGCACTTCACCGAGGACACCGGCGGCTGCCCCGAGGACTGCAACGACAACCGCGACAACGACGGCGACGGCGACATCGACTGCGACGACGCCGACTGCGCGAACGACCCGGTGTGCCCCGAGATCTGCGACGACGCCGTCGACAACGACGCCGACACCCTGATCGACTGCGACGATCCGCAGTGCCTGTCGCAGCCGTACTGCTGCGACGACGACGGCGACGGGTACGACGACGACCAGTGTCCAGGGGGCACCGACTGCGACGACGCGAGCTTCGACCCCGCCGAGTCCGATTCGGACGGGATCCCGGACGCGTGCGACGACTGTCCGTCCGACAGCGACCCCGCGCAGACCGACTTCGACGGCGACGGCGACGGCGACGCGTGCGACAACTGCCCCCTCGACCCGAACGGCCCGCAGAACGACAACGACGGCGACGGGTTCGGCAACGTCTGCGACACCTGTCCGGACGACTTCGACCCCTCGAACGCCGACTCGGACGGCGACGGGATCGGCGACGCGTGCGACGTCTGTCCGGGGGCGTTCGATCCGGGCCAGACCGACGTCGACTCCGACGGCGCCGGCGACGCGTGCGACAACTGTCCGTCCAGCTCGAACGCGACCCAGTCCGATGTCGACGGGGACGGCGACGGCGACGCGTGCGACAACTGCGTCACGACCTCGAACAGCACCCAGTCCGACGCGGACGGGGACGGCGACGGCGACGCGTGCGACAACTGCGTCACGACCTCGAACAGCACCCAGTCCGACGCGGACGGGGACGGCGACGGCGACGCGTGCGACAACTGCGTCACGACCTCGAACAGCACCCAGTCCGACGCGGACGCCGACGGCGACGGCGACGCGTGCGACAACTGCGTCACCACCTCGAACAGCACCCAGTCCGATGTCGACGGCGACGGCGACGGCGACGCGTGCGACAACTGCGTCACCGCCTCGAACAGCACCCAGTCCGACGTCGACGGGGACGGCGACGGCGACGCGTGCGACAACTGCGTCACCACCTCGAACGGCACCCAGTCGGACGTCGACGGCGACGGCGACGGCGACGCGTGCGACAACTGCGTGGTCGTGGCGAACCCGACCCAGTCCGACGGCGACGGCGACGGTGACGGCGACGCGTGCGACGACTGCCCGACCGACCCGGACCCCGCGCAGGTCGACGCAGACGGTGACGGGATCGGCGACGCGTGCGACGACTGCCCGTCGACCGCCGATCCGGCGCAGATCGACGGCGACGGAGATGGGGCCGGCGACGCGTGCGACGACTGCCCGACCGTCCCGGACGCCCAGATCGACGGCGACGGCGACGGGTACGGCGACGCGTGCGACGAC
>JBEBJW010001154.1:0-2933 GCA_040079715.1 Myxococcota bacterium
CCGGTCGGCGGTGGGGTCGGTGGCCATCACGTCACCCGGGGTCGGAGGGTCGGGGGGTCCGGTCGCCGATCCGGATGCCGCCGGTGCCGATCGTGAACCGCCAGGTGCCGCGATCGTGCGGGCCGCCGCGGGTCTTCACCACGGTCAGCGTCGGGTGGACCTCGCCGCGGATCCGCTCGTACCGGAGCATCACGATGTTGTCGGCGATCGGCGAGTACCCACGCTCGGTCACCGTGTCGGTCGAGAACATCGAGGCCGACTCGAGCGTCAACAGGGTGGTCACCCCGCGCGCCTTGAACCGGACCACCAGCGCGTACAGGAGCTGCCGGAGCTCGTCGGTCGCGGCCTCGCCGCTGACGATGTGGCTGACGCTGTCGAGCACCAACCGTCGGCACTGGTTGGCATGGATCCGGTCGTCGAGGAGCGCGACGAGCTGGCTCGGGCGGACCCGGTCGGGCGACAGGTACACGAACTCGACCTGGCCGCGCTCGACCGCCGACGCGAGGTCGAGCCCGAGGCCCGCGGCCGTGTCGAGGAGCTGGGTCGGCCCCTCCTCGAGCGTGACGTACAGCCCGCGCTCGCCCAGCGCTGCGCCGGCCGCCAGGAACTGCAGCCCGAGGGTGCTCTTGCCGATCCCGGCGCTCCCCGACACCAGGGTCACGCTCCGCTCGGTCCAGCCGCCGCCGCACAGCGCGTCGAGCCCGTCGACGCCGGTCCGGAGCCGGACGGCGCGGTCGAGCGGCGGGGGCGGGACGAGGGAGGCGTCGGTGCCGTACCGCGGGAAGATCGAGATCCCGCCAGCGCCGATCTCCATCCCGTGCCGACCCTTGAGGTGGGCGGTGTTCCGGAGCTTGTAGATCTCGATGTACCGTTGGCGTGACAGTCCCTCTTCGGTCGACGACAACAGGATCACGCCGTCGACGACGGTCTCCTCGACCCCGAACCGGCTCAGTTGACCGGCCCCGTACGGGATGTCCGTCGCGAACAGGCCGACCGCCTGGATGTTCTGCACGATGCTGCACAGCTGGAACACCTTCTCGCGCGCGACCTGCGGGTCCTTGACCTTGTGCAGGAACACCGAGATCGAGTCGATCGCGATCCGGCGGGCGCCCATCGCCTCCGCGCGCTCCTGCATCATCAGCAGGTGCCCCTCGACCAGGATGTCCGGCTGGGGGATGAACACGATCTCGAGCATCCCGCGCGC
Organism: Myxococcota bacterium; assembly: GCA_040079715.1. GTDB lineage: Bacteria > Myxococcota_A > UBA796 > UBA796 > JACKER01. The sequence continues at coordinate 1,205 of JBEBJW010001154.1, forward strand.
GATCTCGCGGTCGAGGTCCCACCCGAGGCCGTTCGCGGCCGCCCGGAGGCGCTCGGCGGTCTCCTCGAACGTGAACACGATCCCGCGCTCGCCGCGCACCGCGCCCCGGTACAGGAACTCCATCAGCAGCACGGTCTTGCCGGTGCCCGCCACCCCGGCCACGAGCAGGCTCGACCCGAGCGGGATCCCCTCGCCGAGGAGCTCGTCGAGCTTGCCGATCCCGGTCTTGCACCGGTCGGCGCCAGGGCCACGATCTTCGCGGTGGATCGTCACCCGCGGGGCGAACACCTCGACCCCGTGCGCGTTGATCACGAACGAGTGCTCGTCGCGACTGTGGTCTGTACCGCGCAGCTTGACGATCTGGATGAACCGTTGGTTCTCGCCGGACTGCTCGCGCTGGGTCAGGTGCACGAGCCCATCGACGATCGAGAACAGCGGGTTCGAGGCGATGTCGACCGGGGAGTACTCGCCGAGCAGGAGGGTGGTGACCTCCCACGCCATCAGGCTCACGCCGAGCTCGTAGCTGAACTTGCGGAGCGCCTCGGTCGACTCCGCGATGTCGTCGAACACCTTGAAGCTGTCGATCACCACCACCGCCGGACCGACCTTCTTGACGTGGTCCATGATGATCGCCGACGCCTCGGCGAGGCCGACCGTGCTGAGGACCGCCCCGAGGTCGATGAACTCGAGCCCGCCCTCGTTCAGCTTGGCGGCGTCGAAGAACTCGAACGGGTGCAGGTAGCGGAGCGTCTTCGCGGTCGGCTCGGACAGGGTGTTGAAGTACAACACCCGGTTCGTCGGCGAGGCGACGTGGAAGCAGATCTGCTGGGTGAGGATCGTCTTGCCGGAGCCGGGAGCGCCGCCCAGCACCAGCACCGATCCGGTCGGCAGCCCGCCGCGGAACAGCGGGTCCAGGTTCCGAACGCCGGTCTTGACCCGGTTGCCGTCCGTTTCGCTCGTCATGACTCGGGTACCTCGCCGCTCGGGCGGATGGTTCGGGGTTCTGCGGTCGCCGCGGGCGACGGTACAGCGCAGGCTCGCAGCGCTTGTTCGATCGGGTCGGTCAGGATTCCACCGGTGAGGGTGCCGAGCACGGCGACGAACTCGACCAGCACGAACCGGAGCCCGGCGATCACCGCCGCTCGGTGATCGGAGCTGGCGGTGGCGGCGTCGACCCGGAGCTGGTGGTCGCCGATCCCGGCCGGCCCGAGCGCCAGGCTCGCGGTGACCGGGTGGCGTTCGGCGCCTATGCGGAGCACCCGGTCCCCGATCGCCGTCAACGTCACCTCGCCGAGCGTCCGGTGCGAGCGGGTCCACACCGCGGAGAATCCGACTTCGAACGCGTCGATGCCCTCGACGAGGGATCGATCCTCCGTCGCACGATCGAACCAGCTCGCTGCAAATCCGTCGGCGACCGCTGGCAGCGGTTGTGGCATGGGTCCCCATCGGTGTAGCTCGCCGCGCTCGATCTCGGCCGGCCGTCGGTGCCACGAAATGCAGCGTCGATCGCGAACGGAACCCACGGCTCACCTAACACGCTCGGGGTCGAATTCCAATCCGATTTGCAGAGGCTGATGTCCATGGGTAGGTGACCCCGATGGTCGAGTTTTTCGCCGCGCTCTCCGGATGCGCCGCCCGCGCGCCGGTGCGGGTCGGCCCACCGGTGCAGGCGACGAACGCGTTCGTGCTGTCGGCGTTCGATCGGAGCCTCGGGGGGACCGCGGTGGTG
>JBEBJW010001155.1:0-2929 GCA_040079715.1 Myxococcota bacterium
CCACAGCTCCCGCTCGCGCGCGAGCGGGAGCTGTGGATCCACGATCCGCGATCGACCGAGGCGATCGTCGCGGCAGCGACCACGGTCGCGGGGGAGCCGGCGATCGCGGACGCGCTGCCGTTGACCGGAGCGCCGGCGGCGGTCGCGCTGGTGACCCTGTCGGTCGACGGGTGGCGGCGGCTCGAGCGCGACGGGGCGAAGCTGTCGTCCGCGCTCGGCACCACGGTGTACTGGCCCGCGCCGGCCGAGCTGGGCGGCCTCGATCCGGACCTGCGCCTCGCGATCCACCCGGACGGGTCGCGGTCGCTGGTCCGGGGGGTGCCGATCGACGGGGGCTACGCGATCGCGCCGTACGGCTGACCCGGCCGGGGCGTGGTCCACCACCGGGCGCGTGTCGAACCGGGCCGACGCTACAACGGCTGGTGGAGGGACGATGTACGCCTCGCTCGGTGGGATGGATCTCGGGTACGTGGAGGCCGACGGCGTCCGGATCGCGGACCAGACCGATCACCGCACCGCGCAGGAGATCGCCTCCGAGCCCGAGCTGTCGCTGGTGTTCGCGGTGAGCCGCGCGCTGGTGCCGGTGGCGAGCGGCGCGTGCGACCTCGTGCGGTTCTCGTTCACCCACGACCCGCCGGCCGCCGTGCGCGAGATCCTGGTGGCCGCCGGCGCAGAGGTGCGGGGCCCGACCGCGACGTTCGCGCCCGCGCCCGACCCGGCGAAGGTCGAGGCCGAGACCGCGGCGGCGCTCCGGGCCCTCGGGTCGCGGGTGCTGAAGGCGCACCGCGTCACCGACGACGAGGCTGGGATCATCGCACTCCAGGCGACCTACGCGGCCCGCGCCGCGCGTGGACCCGACGCAGACCCGGTGGGGTTCTGGACCGCGGTGGTCGAGCTCGGCGCCGCCGTCGGCGAGGTGCTGTGCCGGCGGTCGGGCGGCGCGTTCGTCCACGCGTCCCAGATCGCGTCGCCGGTCCCGTTCCTCGCCGGCGCCGACCCCGGGCCGCTCGCGAACGTGTTCCAGAAGGCGACGAAGTTCTTCGAGCGGGGCGAGGACGACGCGCCGGTCCGGCTGCTCGGGATGGTCGCGTCGGGGAGCGCGGACCCGGGTGCGCCGATGATCAACCTGTACCCGCCCGACTGGACCGGCCGGTCGATCGCCGCCGCCCACCGGCTGATGAACGACGAGGTCGCGCCGGTGCCGGTGGTCGCGCTGGTCCGAGACCTGCCGGATCGGGTTCGGACGGTGTCGAACGCCGAGCCTGCGGCCGCGCTCGACCGGCTGTGGGCCGAGGCGCGGGAGAACCTGGCGCGGCTGGTGGTGGAGCGGTCGTGGGTCGAGCTGCCCGAGGGCGCGCGGGCGATGCGGGTCCACGGCGCGTACTACGCGAGCGAGAAGCTGCTCGACCCCGCGTTCCTGAGCGCCCGCCACGAGGAGCTCGACAGCCCGGTGCTGATCGCGGCGGTGCCGGTGAAGGGCGAGCTGTGGCTGATCGCGTCGTCGGCGCCGGCGCACACCGCCGCGTTCGCCGACGCGGTGACGGCCCGGTGGGCGGAGGTCCCGGCGCACCAGCGGCTGTCGACGGCGCTGGTGCTGGTGATCGGCGGCGCGCCGACCGCGCTGTTCGAGCCCGACGCGCCGGCGGCGAAGCCGCCTCCCAAGCCGGCGACGTCCCGGGGCGGGTGGCTCGGTCGGTTGTTCGGCGGGTGATCGTGTGCCGTTCGGCGCGGACGCCACAACCACCGGTGACCGAACCCTGGAGGGCCCGTGGACGCGTCGATCACCAGCGCACCGATGTTCTGCCTGTTCCCGTCCGGCGCAGTCGGCGGGTCGATCGCCTGCCGGCCGCTGCTCGCGGGCGTGGCGGCGGCGCCGGTGGTCGGGGTGGTCCCCGGTCCGACCGACCCAGACGATCTCGCGGCGGTCGAGCGGGCGCAGGCCGAGGCCGCCGTGAACCTCGCCCGGGTCCCCGTCCGGGTGACGCCGATCGACCTCGGCACCGCCCGGGGCCTGGTGATCGACGGCGCCCCGTTCGCGAGCGAGAAGCTCCTCGACCGCGCGTTCGTCGACCAGCAGCACGCGGCGCTCGGTGCGACGGTGCTGCTCGCCGCGGTGCCGGTGAAGGGCGAGCTGTGGCTGATCGCGTCCGGCACCCCCGAGGAGACGGCGGCGTTCGTCGGCCGGGTCGCGGATCGGTGGCTGGACGCGGCGCCCGACCAGCGCCTGTCGACCGCGGTCCTGTCGGTGGTCCGCGGCCGGGTGGCGGGGTTGTTCCACCACGATCCCGCGCCCCGTCGCGCGCGCGCAGGCCGGACGGGGTGGCTCGCCCGGTGGCTCGGACGCTGACCGTCACAACGCCGCGGCGACGGTCACGAACACCTTCGACAGCGGATCCTCCAGCGCGAGGAGCCCGCTGACGATCAACATCGCGACGAACGACGCGATCAGCGCGTATTCGATCGCAGTGGCACCCGAGTCGTCACGCCAGAACCGATGGAGCATGTCGATCGGTATCGGAGGCCCTCCCTCGGGTCGAGTGGATTCCCCGTCCCGGCGCCGTGGACGCCGGTGCGGATCCGAGACGGGTCGGGGGTCCGCCGAACCGCGCCCGGAGCGACGGTCCGGGGCTGGGTGCGTTGCGCGGGCCGCCGTCTGCCCGAATGGGCAGGCCGGCTGGACCTGCGCCGGCGGCCGCTCCTGCCACGATCCTGACCGTCGCGACTCCCCGACCGGTGAGGTCGTCGCTCGCCGAACAGGCGGTTTGTCGAACCCTCCAGACGACGGCATTCAGTTCTGCCCGCGACGGGCAGCAACGGAGTGAGCCGTGACGAAGGGAACGACGAATGGAGCGATCATCGCGCTGGCGCTGTGGTTCGCTGGCTGCCAGGGTCCGACGGGGGAGGCCGGTCCGACGGGCCCGGCCGGGGC
>JBEBJW010001156.1:0-2923 GCA_040079715.1 Myxococcota bacterium
CGGCCGGACCGACGGGACGGGCGCGGGGCGCGGGGGAGGCGGCGGCGGGTCCACCGTCCGGATGAAGGTCGTCGACGCGCCGCGCGACGGGGGCCCGGTCGCGATCGAGTTCAGCGTCGCGGTCACCCGCAGGGAGCAGGTCGGCGCGCGGATCAGCGTCCTGGCGACGGTCCAGGCGCGCGCCCCGTGGACGTTCACCCTGACCGGCCACGTCACCGCGCGGACCCTGGTCCGCGGGAAGGTCGAGCTGACCGTCACCACCGACAACGCGTCGTGGCTCGAGGTCACCCACCCGGTCCACGGCGGGGTGTACGTCCGACCGAACGTCGTGATCCGCGGCTGACCGCGCGCCGGATCGACCGAGGTCGCCATCGGTCCGAACGCCGCGGATCGACCCCGGCAGCGCGACCGCGGACCTCGGTTCCATCGCCGCGCCGCCCGTGGCACGATGCCGGCGCTGGTCCGGAGATGTGTATAAGAGACAGGCGCTGGTCCGGGGGGGTCCGATGGTGTGGCTCGGGTGGTGGGTGACGGCGGCGCACGCCGACATGTTCTACGGGGTCGAGGAGCCGAAGCCGCGCGGCGCGCAGACGGTGGTGGTGACCGACCCCGCGTCGGAGGGCCCGATGCGGTTGGAGATGCCCGGCCACGACGGCGACACCGTGTACGTCGACGGGTGGAAGCTCGGGGTGCTGCCGCTCGACACGGTGCTCGCCGAGGGCCTCCACACGTTCCGGACCGAGGGGCCCGGCGGCACGCTCGAGATCCAGATCGAGGTCACCCCGTCGGCGAACCGGACGGTGAAGCTCGACCTGACCCCGCCGAAGGCCGAGCCGACCCCCGCCGGAGCGCCGCCCAGTGCCGCGCCCACCGTCGGTCCGCCCGGGAGCTGAACCCGCCGGGGGGCGTCAGCGCTCGTCCGGGAGCGGCGCGATCGGCGCGCACATCGCCTTGATGAACGCGATGTGGGGCTGGAGCTCCTCTCGTCCCCACCGGACCGCTGTCATCGCGTCCCGGATCGACGGGACGAGGTTCAGCGGCGACAGCGTCCGCGAGAACGGCAGGTACAGGTCGGCGAACTTCCGGTCGGACTCGACGTTGGCGGTCCGGACGGCCTGCTGCATCGGGTACCACGCGAGGCGCCGCGGGTTCGGCGCGAAGCAGTCGAGCGCGAGGACGAACGCGTTCCGTCGGCCGTGCCTGCCCGACGCGATCGTCTCCCACGCGATCCGCGCCGGCACGTTGCTGGTGAGGCCGCCCTCCCCGAGCCGGGTGATCCCGGACTCGGCGTACAGCCGGTCGAGGATCCGGTGCATCCGCGGGTCGTCGCGGAGCACGTCGTAGTGGATCACCGCCGGGACCGAGCTCGAGAACCCGGCGGCGTCGAGGATGTCGAACGCCTCGGTGCCGCTGTCCCGGCCGAGCGCGATGCACCGCAGGGCGTCCGGGCGGGCCAGGAACTCGCGGAGGATCCGCAGCGCCTTGAGCGTCCCCTGCAGACCGGCCGAGATCCCCGATCGCCGCACGTCGTCGTCGAGCAGGTGCTCGTAGTAGTCGAGGTCGTGCTTCATCGCGTCGACCGTGATCCCGGTCACCACGATGATCAGGGGGATCTCGCAGTCCTCGAACCGCATCGACGACCCGTCCTCGTTCAGGAACAGGCTCCCGAGCGCGGTCCTCAGCCGGAGGCGGAGCGTCGCCGGCAGGCCGTACCGGTTCGCGGTCTCGAGCACCTGGAACACCCCGCCCCACGACAGGCGTCGGGCCGCCGTAATCAGCGGGGCGAAGTCGTACCGGCGGCGCCTCGCGCGGAACAGCGACATCTGGGCGCCGATCGACGTGCCGACCATCAGATCCGGGCACAGGCCGTTCCGCTCGAGCAGCTCGTACGCGCCGGGGTACACGTAGCCGGCGCCGCCGCCGCCGCCCGACGCGATCGCCAGCAGCCGCTCCGACACCTCGGCCTCGAGCGACGCCCGGTCGATCGGCAGGTGCTCGAGCAGGCTGGACCGCGCCTGGCGCGTCCGCTTCAGCACCTCCGGCAGGTCGCGCGACACGACCCACACGGTCTCGGCGGCGCCGATCCGCGGCTCGAGCGTGTCGCGGACCCACCGGGCGTGCATCGCGAGCGGGCCGGCGACCTCGACGTCCTGCCCGTCCGCGTTCCGGATCGTGGTCAGCTTCGCGAACGACAGCGCGTACCGGAGGGCCTCGACCACCGGTCGCGCCTCGGGATCGGTGGTCTTGAGGCCGAGGCGGACCACCTGGGTCTCGAGGCGCTCGAACGGGCGCCGGAGCGCCGCCCACCGCTCGGTGTCGAATCCTTCCACGCCGGGTCGACCTCCACGGGGGACCCCATCCTACCCGGAGACCGCCCCCGGGCGCATCCGCCGCCCGACTCGGCCTCCGAAACCCCCGGGATACCCCGGCGACCGGGTCGTGGGGCGATGGGAGGCCATGCCCGACGTCCTCGATCGCCGTCCTCGCCTGGTCGCGTTCCTCGCGGCGGTGGTCAGCGCGGTCCTGGTGCTCACCACGATCGCGTCGACGTGGATCACGGTGTCGGCGCTGCTCCACGTGGCGCGCGAGTCCGGCCAGCGCGAGCCGTTCGTGGGGTGGATCCAGCTCGCGCTCGCGTCGGGGGTCGCGTTCGCGCTGGTCGAGCTCGTCGGCTGCGCGTTCGCCGCGGCGCGGGTGGTCGAGTGCGCGCTCGACGTCCGCCTGCCGCGGATCGCAGCGAACCTCGGCGGGATGATGGCGCTCGGAGCGGCGTCGCTGCCGGTGGCGCTCCACGCGGTCGCGACCCGCGCGCCGGGGACCCTCGGGCCGTCGGTGGCGATCAGCGCCGTGCGCGCACCCTTGCGCTCGATGATGGCGTTGGTGGCGAGCGTGGTGCCGTGCACGAACACGTCGATGGCCGAGA
>JBEBJW010001157.1:0-2922 GCA_040079715.1 Myxococcota bacterium
CGACAACGACGGCGACCTCGACGGGGTCGTCGCGTACGGCGCGTTCGACGTGGCCGTGCCGAACGAGGACTGGGACAACCCGGCCCACCAGCCGGACGCGCTGTGGCTCCAGCAGCCGGACGGCTCGTTCGAGGACGCCGCGGTCGAGTGGGGCGTGGCGGATCCCGGCAAGAACCGCGGGATCGTGGTGGCGGACTTCGACGGTGACGGCTGGCTCGACCTCGCGAAGCGCGACCTCGGCGGCCCGAGCCTGTTGTACGTGTCCCGGTGCGGCCGCGACAACTGGATCAAGGTCCGCCTGCGCGACGACGCGATCGCGAACCGGAACGCGGTCGGGGCGCGGGTCCGCGTCGTGGGCGCGGACGGCGTGGCGCGGTCGCGGTGGGTCACCGCCGGCGGCACCGGCTACGGCACCGGCGGCCCGCCCGAGGTCCACGTCGGCCTCGGTGACGCCGACGCGGTCGATCACGTCGAGGTCCAGTGGCCGGACGGCACCGAGTCGTGGGCCGCGTTCGGCGTGCCTGCGAACCAGACCGTCACCATCCACCGCGAGTGACCCCCCACCGCGAGTGACCCCGCTGCGGCCTGGGTCGGCGGTGTGCGGGTTCTGGTTGACGGAGCGGCGCTCCGGCGGCTACAACGCCCGCCACCTGGAGGTTCGATGCGCTTCGGATGGATCGGATGGCTGGCAGCGGTCGGGTGCAGCGGCGACGTGGTCAATGACGAGCCGATCGACTCGGGCACGCCGTCGACGAGCAACGATTGCCGGAGCGTGGCCTGTGGGTCGACCTCCACCACCACGGCGGAGAACGCGTTCACGGTCAACGTCCACTTCGCGATCGACCCGGACTACGCAGCCCTGATGGACGCGGCCGAGCGCCCGGCCACTGGCCCCGTGTGGGCCGACGTGTTCCGGGGCGCGGACGTGTCGGCGATCGGCCCCGACGCAGACGCAGTGGCGATCGGCGCGATCCACCTCGACGAGGTCGCGCTGGCGGAGGACGGGTCCGAGACCGCGTCGCTCGTGACGCTCGACCTCGTCGGTCCGCACGAGATCGCGGTCCTCGGGTTCCTCGACTCGGACCACAACGCCGACCCGGCCGCGGCCGAGCCGGACGACGCGGACCCGGTCACCTTGCCGTTCGACAACGCGTTCACCGTGGAGTGGAACACCACGAACGACATCACCGTGTACTTCGGTCTGTTGAACCCGTAGAATCTCGACGGAGCGTCCCCGGGCTTTCCCGGCCGAACCGTCGATCATCCAGAAGAGGTGTCTATGCGAACGATCGTTTTGTCCGTGGTGTTCACGGCGTGCACCGGCGCCGGGGTCGAGTTGACCACGCCGACCACCGACTCCGAGCCGGTCGATCTCCGGCGGGAGTTCCCCGAGCCGCCCGCCGGCGGGATCCAGTTCGTGACCCCCGACTACGTGATCCCGGCGCACACCGAGAAGATGCTGTGCTACATCACCCCGTACGACGGGGCCACGGTCGGGATCCACAGCCAGTGGACGTTCCAGAGCCCCGGCGGCCACCACATCACCGTCAACGCGACCACTCAAGACGAAGACTCCGCCCCGAACGGGAGCTGGGTCGACTGCACCGACACGGCGTCGTCGACGATGACGAACCTCGAGCCGCTGCTGGTCGGCGGTGACCTCGGCCACGACGATCCCGAGGGCCCGTCCGGGTCGCTGATCCTGCCGGACGGCGTCGCCGCCGAGCTCGAGACCGGCCGCCGGCTGGTGCTCCAGTCGCACTACATCAACACCACCGCCGACGACATCCTCGTCCGCGACGCGATCAACCTCGAGCTGGTCGACGCGGCCGCGGTGACCACCTGGGCGGCCCCGGTCGTCCACCTCGACCAGGGGTTCTCGCTGCCGCCCGGCGAGACCTCGACCGACTCGTTCGACTGCGCGTTCGCGCAGGAGGTCGATCTGCTGTTCATCGGCGGCCACATGCACGAGTGGGGAACGGCGTTCTCGACCGAGCTGACCCGCGCCGGCACCGGCGATCGCGAGACCGTGTACGAGGTCCCCGAGTGGGACCCGGTGTTCCGCGACGCGCCGCCGTACCTCGAGTACGCCCCGGGCGAGATGCACCTGATGCCGGGCGACACGTTCACCACGAACTGCGCGTGGAACAACGACACCGACGCGGCGCTCGAGTTCCCGTCCGAGATGTGCGTGACGTTCGCGATGGCGTACCCGCTGAAGGTCCCGGTCGTGTGCGAGCCGTGACGATGGGCTGGACCGCGCGGATCGCCTGGATCGGGGCGATCGCGGCCGGCTGCGGCGGTGACGCCGGGTCGTCGACCGCGACGGGCGACGCGCCGACGTTCGCCGAGATCCGGGACGAGATCCTGGTGCCGTCGTGCGGCTTCTCGAGCTGCCACGGCTCCGGGACCGGCGATCTGACGATCTCGGCCGACGGCGACGTGTACGCGGCGCTGGTCGACGTCCCGAGCGTGGGGTCGCCGGGCGAGACCCTGGTGGTCCCCGGAGACCCCGACGCGAGCTACCTCGTGGCGAAGCTCGAGGGGGCGGCGGGGATCGAAGGTGACCCGATGCCGGCGCCGTCGGGGCTCGATCCGGCCGAGGTGGACCGGATCCGGGCGTGGATCGCGGCCGGCGCCGCGCCGTGATCGGACGGGGAGGGGACCGATGGACCGCGACGCGTTCTGGGCGCTGATCGATCGGACCCGGGCCGAGGCCGAGGGAGACCCGGACGCGCAGGAGGAGGCGATCGAGGCCGCCCTCGCGAGCCTCGCTCCCGCCGAGGTCGTGTCGTTCGAGCAGCACGCGAGCGAGCTGCTGGCGCGGTCGTACGCGGGGCGCCTGTGGGGTGCGGCGTACCTGATCAACGGGGGGTGCTCGGACGACGGGTTCGACGATTCCCTCCATGGGGAGGGCTAGGG
>JBEBJW010001158.1:0-2919 GCA_040079715.1 Myxococcota bacterium
GCCCGCCGACCCGCCACCAGGTCTTCTTGACCAGGGGCTCGTCCGCTCGGACCGTGAACCCGCGACGTTCGGCCAGGGCCCTGAGGGCGTCGGCCGCCTGAGCTGGGAGGGGCATCGGGGGGAGGTTAGCACGCTGCGGACGGGCAGCCCGGGGAGGACGGATGGTGGTGATCGGAGCGGGCCGGATCGGCGCCGCGCTGGCGCTCCGGGCGGCCGCGCGCGACGTCCCGATCACCCTGGTCGGGCGCGACGGGATCGCGGCCGGGCTGGCCGGTCCGGAGGGAGATCCGGTGCTCGTCGCGGTCCGGACCGACGATCTCCGGGCCCTCGCCGACACGATCCCGGCGCACCGCCGATCGGACCTCGTGTTCGTCCAGAACGGGGCGATCCGGGACCTGCTGAGCGAGCTGGCCCTGTCGCAGGCGACGCGGGGGGTGCTGTACGTGATGGCGGCCCGCCGGGGCGACGACCTCGCGCCGGGCGGGCGCTCGCTGTTCACCGGGGTCCACGCGCTGGCCGTGGTCCGGTGGCTCGGCGCGCTCGACGTGCCGGCCGAGGCGGTCGACCGGGCGCGGTTCTCGGTGTACGAGCTCGAGAAGCTGCTGTGGCTCGCGATCCACGGCGTGCTGTGCGAGCTGCACCAGGCGCCGGTCGGGGTGGTGGCGGCGGAGCACCGCGACGAGATCGCGGCGCTGGTGGTGGAGCTCGGTCGGATCGGGCAGGCGGCGTGGGGGGTCGACGTCGAACCGGGGTGGATGGTGGAGCGCCTGGTCGCGTACTCCCGGTCGATCCCGGACTACCGGGCGTCGGTCAAGGAGTGGCCGTGGCGGAACGGGTGGCTGGTGGACCGGTCGATCGACTACGGGATCCCCACGCCGATCCACGATCGACTGCTCGCGCAGCTCGGTCACCGGTGACGGATCGGCGGGTCCACGGTGTCCGAACGACGGGAGGCGCGCGATGTTCATGACCCTCGGCATCCTCGGGATCGCGGGCTGTGTGGTGGGCGGCGGTGAAGCGGACGAGACGTTCACCGGCGTGACCGGGCTCGAGATCGAGCTCGGCAGCGGCGACGTGACGATCCGACCGTCGGACGACGACTCCACCCGGGTGATGTGGGACGGCGGCGGTGTGGGGAAGGCCGCCCGGCCGACGATCGACCAGTCGCGTGACGCCGCCGGGGTGGTCGACGCCCGCGGGACGCTCGGCGGCGGCGACGTGAACGCGCTGGTCACCGGCGGGGTGCCGATCACCGCGATCGTCGACCGCGGCAGCGTGTCGATCGAGCTGACCGAGGCCGCGCCGATCGACGCCTGCGTCGGCGCCGGCGACGTGTCGATCGGGCTCCCGGCGGGCTCGTACGATCTGCAGCTCGAGATGGGCGTCGGCAACATCGACATCGGGATCATCGACGAAGACGGCGGAGGCCCCGTGATCTCGGCCTGCGCGGGTGCCGGGTCGATCGATCTGCACGTCACGGATCCGGATGCGCTCGGGGACCTCGACGAGATCTGACGGGCAGGGGTATGGAACGGGGGTGGAGGCTTCGATGACCCGGATCCGCGCCCTCGTCCTCGCCGTTCCGGTCGCCGTGGGCGTGATCGCCATTGGGATCACCACGGGGATCGCCCTGTCGTCCGACCGCGCCGCCGCCGCCGAGAGCCGGGTGATCTGCACCCAGGTCCCGCAGCGGCCGGGGCAGATCGACGAGCAGTTCGTCGCCAACTTCATGAGCGAGCAGCTCGCCGGGAACCACCAGCACTTCACCACGGTGACCGGCGTGTCCACCGTGCTGTGCGCCTGGTAGCCGACGGAGGCTGATCCGGAGGCGGGGCGTGGCCACGGAGTGGAGCTGGCCGCTGTCGTGGGCCGAACTTCAGTCCCGCGCAGTCGAGGCTGTGGACCTCGCGCCGATCGAGCGCGCGCTCGCCGGGTCGAACGCCACCGAGCGGGCCAGGGCTGTGGTTCGCGCGGTCCGCGCTGGGGTGCACGTCCTCGGCGACGCGCTCGGCGCTCATCGGCCCCCGACCCTGGCCCGGTGGGAGCCCGCGCTCGAGGCGGTCCTGGCCGACGCCAGCGCGCTCGAAGGTCGGACCTGCGGCGACGTGCTCGTCGCGTGGGCGGCGATGGCGGCCCACGGCTGCGCCCGCGACGAGCTGGTCGGCCTGGACACGCTGGTGACCGCGATGACGGCCTCGCGGGCGCGTGACCTCGAGTGGATCGACCACCAGGACCGCGCCGAGCGCTCGGTCGCGCTGTCGCTCGCGGGGCGGTTCGAGGAGGCGGCGGTGTGGTCCGGCGCCGGCAAGCTGCTGAAGCGCCCGCCGAAGGGGACGATCTCGCCGTGGAGCGTCGAGGACAGCCTCCGGTACCTCGCGTCGTCGTACGCGGTGGCCGCGCGGGAGGAGGACGTGCGGCCCGCGTTCCTCGCCCTCGTCGAGGCGGCCCCACGGAAGTTCCTGCTCGAGCAGATCACGCCGACCGCGCTCGTCGTGGCTGCATTCGACCACCAGCGCCGGTACCGCCCGAGCCGGACCGTCGCCGAGGTGCTCGCCGACGCAGGCGTTCGGTGCTGCTCCGGACTGGACCGGCACCCCGAGGGGTCGACCTACCCCGAGAAGCACCCGAAGGCGATCGAGACGCCGCTCGCGTCGTGGTCCGCCGCCGCCGCCGCCGCCGAGCCGGACATCGCCGCGGTCGCGGGCCAGCGGCACACCCGGATGAGCCCCCGCGGCGGCGCCGTGTTGGACGAGCGGGTCGCCCGGTACCTCGCCGACGTGGGCCTCGTCGCCTCGCTCCAGGGCCGTCTGCGGTCGAACCTCGCGCTGGTGGCGGACGTCCTGCCGGGTCCCCTCGCGAAGTGGGCCGACAAGTCGGAGTTCTGGAACGACACGTTCCGGCCGGCCCACCTCGCCACCC
>JBEBJW010001159.1:0-2913 GCA_040079715.1 Myxococcota bacterium
CCAGCAGGGCCGCCCCGACCACCGCGAGCCACGCCGCGTCCGCCCGGGTGACCGGGGTGACCGCGAACCCGAGGCCGAGCGCCACCAGCACGAACCCGGCGTACCCGGGGTCGAACCCGGCCTGGCGGGCGGTGACGGTCGGGCCGAGGACCCACCCGTGGACCAGGAACGTCGCCGCGCCGAACGCGATCCCGCCGAGCAGCCGCCCCGAGCCGGCAGAGCGCACTTCCGGCGGGCGGATCGCGCCGGACACCGCGGTGGCGAGGCCGGCGACCGCGGCCAACACGTGGTCGACCGCGAACGGATCGAACGTCCCGCCCCACCACCGGATCGCGACCAGCAGCGCCACCCCGCCGAACCACCCGTCGGCGACCGGCCGCGGGCGCGCGATCGCCGCGTCGAGCAGCCCGATCGACACCCCGGCGAACCCGAGGCCGAGCGCCGCGATCCGGACCGCGGGGACCTCGATCCACGGCGCGACGGCCAGGGCCGCCCCGAGGACCGGCGCCCGGTGGGCCCACCGCCGGACCGCCGGGACCGCGATCAGCGCCGGCGCCCTGGCCGTCGCGACCAGCCACCCGAGCCACCCGAGCGCGGTCGCGTCGGACCGGGCCGCGAACGACACCGCCGCGACGAACTCCCCGAGCAGCGACGCCCAGACGAGCCCCAGCCAGACCTCTGCGATCGGAGCGAGTCGTTCCCGCACGTTCCCCCTGTATCGAACGATCAGGCGTCCGGGCCGGGTTCCGGCGGATGAAACGCCGCGTGGATCACCCGGGCGAGCTCGGGGCCGATCCCGGCGATCGCGGCCAGCACGTCGACCGGGGCGTCCGCCACCGCGTCGGTCGAACCGAGCGCCCGGAGCAGAACCTTGCGCCGGGCGGGCCCGATCCCGGGGATCTCCTCCAGCACCGACGCCAGCGTCTCCCGGCTCCGGACCTGCCGGTGGTACCGGACGGCGTGCCGGTGGACCTCGTCGCGGACGTGCTGGAGGATCCGGAGCGCCGGGTGCCCCTGCGGCAACCGGAGCGGCTCCTTCCGGTTCGGCATCACCACCTTGTCGGTCGCGTCGCGCTCGCCGCGGGCGTGCTCGGTCCGCGGCTTCGCGATCCCGACGACGGCCTGATCGTGGATCCCGAGATCCTGGAGCACCGCGACCGCCACCGCGAGCTGGCCCTTGCCGCCGTCCACGACCAGCAGGTCCGGCCGCACGCCCTCCTCGAGCGCCCGGCGGAACCGGCGGTCGAGGATCTCCCGCATCGTGGCGTAGTCGTCCGCGCCGACCACGGTCTTCACCCGGTACCGCCGGTACTCGGCCCGCGCGGGTCGGCCGTCGAGGAACACCGACATCGCCGCCACCGGGTTCGTGCCCTGGAGGTTCGAGTTGTCGAAGCACTCGATCCGGTGGGGCGGCTCGGGCAGCTCGAGCGCGTCGGCCAGCTCGCGCATCGCCCGCCGGTGACGCTCGTCCTCGTCCGTTTCGCGCAGGTACCGCATCCGCGCGTTCTCGGACGCGAGCTCGACCAGCCGGACCTTGTCGCCGCGCTGGGGCAGGTGGACCCGGACCCGCCCGCCGCGGCGCTCCGACAGCACGTCCTCGAGCGCGGGGGCGTCCGGCGGGAGCACCGGGACCAGGATCTCCGGCGGGATCGGCGACTCGCCGGTGTAGGTGGTGTTCAACAGCGACGACAGCAGCTCGGCGTCGTCCTCGGCGGCGGCGAACACCGCGGCCCGCGGCTCGTCCATCGCCCCGTCGCGGACCGGCACGATCGCGAACGCGCCGGCCGAGCCCTCGCGGAACAGGCCCCACACGTCGCGGTGGCCGAGATCGGTCGCCACGACCTGCTGCCGCTCGATCGACGCTTCGATGCTGAACACGAGGTCCCGCAGCCGCGCGGCCTTCTCGAACTCGAGCCCGTCCGCCGCGGCCCGCATCCGCTGCTTGAGGTGGTCGACCGCCGGCTGCCGGCGCCCCTCGAGCAGGTGGATCGACCCGTCGAGGATCGCGTCGTACTCGGGCTTGTCGACCAGGCCGACGCACGGCGCACAGCACCGCCCCATCTGGTGCAGCAGGCACGGGCGCCGGCGGCTGTTCAGCACGGCGTCGGTGCAGGTCCGGAGCGGGAACGCCCGCTGGAGGAACGCGAGGGTGGCGCGCGCCTTCGACGCCGAGTGGTACGGGCCGAAGTACCGGGCGCCGTCGTCCTTGATCCGCCGGACGAGGTCGTACCGGGGCCAGGTGCCGCGCGGATCGATCCGGAGGTGGAGGAAGTTCGAGTCGTCCCGCAGCTTCGCGTTGTACCGCGGGCGGTGCTTCTTGATCAGCGTGTTCTCGAGGAGCAGCGCCTCCTTCTCGGTCCGGGTCAGCACGACCTCGACGTCGGCGGCGTGCCGGACCAGGAACGGCACCATCTCGCGCTCGTCGGCCCCGGCGAGGTACTGTCGGACCCGGGCGCGGAGGTTGATCGCCTTGCCGACGTAGATCACCTTGCCGCGGCGATCCTTGAACAGGTACACCCCGGAGGAGGTCGGCAGCTCGGCGGCGCGGGTCTCGAGGTCCACGACCCCGAGTCGTAACGTGGACGCGGCGGCCGCGGGCGACGCGCGAGGGTTGTTGGCCGTGCCGGACGACGCTAAGAGCGCCGGATGGGACTCACACACGACGGCCTCCAGACTCCGCTTCCCCCGAGCCGCGTGTCGCAGCTCGTCGGCCTCGCGATCCTCGCCGGCGGCGTCGCGCTGTGCGTCGAGTCGTGGTGGTGCACCGGGCTGTCGGTCGCGGTGATCGGCGCGCTGGTCGTCGGCAACCAGCTCGGCGGGATCACCCGGGTCCGCGTCACGTTCAGCAAGCTGCTGGTCGAGAACGAGCGGCCGGTGATGGGGTTCCTGATCGGCCCGTCGAAGAAGCGGATC
>JBEBJW010001160.1:0-2908 GCA_040079715.1 Myxococcota bacterium
ACCGTGGCCTCGAGCCGGGGGAGGTACGGCTGGGCAGCGTCCTGGAGCAGGTCTGCCTGCTGGCGGGCGCAGGCCCGGCACGCGGCGAGCAGGTCTTCCGGGAGCGGCGCGTCGACCGGGAAGTCCGCGTCGGTCAGCGGCTCCTTCAGCACGGACTCGCGCCCCTGGGCGTCGCGCAGGATCCGGGAGCGACCCCAGGTGCCGCGACCGAGCACCGCCGCTGCCGCCCACGGCCGACCCAAGCTGTCGGTGAGTCGACTGTCGGTGCTCACGGACGACTCCCCCGGCGCGCCCACTGCGTCACGCCCGGGTATTGTTCCACGCCCGCCCCGTCAACGTCGGACCCGCTCACCGGACGGTCGGGACGACGCCGGTGACGAGGTACTCGACCGCGGTCCGGGCCAGGTCGGGGTCGCCGCCGCCGTTGGTGCGGATGTGCACCGGATCGCTCACCACGCTCGCCCACTGGCTCGGCCCGAGGCGGCCCAGCAGCGGGTCGACCAGCTCCGACGGCCACACCGGATCGGCGGTCGACGCGACGACCCCGAACCGATCGGGCAACCGCGCCGACCACAGCGAGCCTGCCTCGGTCGCGTCGACCCCGGCCGGGTAGATCCGCGTCAGCCCCTCGATCGTCGACGCGTACAGTCCGGAGTCGGCGAAGTACACCCGCAGATCGTCGAACGGGGCGTCGACGAGCGCGCCGGCCACGGTGAAGTCCGGCGTGCCGTCGGCGTCGTTGTCGATCGCCAGCAGCTCCGCCACCCCCCGCGACCCCTCGCCGAGGCCGATCGCGTACACCGACGCGGGATCCACCGCGAACGGGAGCTCCACGTCGAACGCCGCCGCGAACGCCGGATCGACCAGGAACCGGTACGACCACTCCGCCGCCGCCTTGCCTTCGCGGAAGAAGAAGTCCGACGCGAAGTCGTTGTCGGTCGAACCTGGCTTGTTGGCCCACAGGTCGCCCCAGCAGTTCGCCGGGATCATCATCGCGATGCCCTGCTCGGCCAGCGCGACCGGGAGCGAGCCGTCGTGGACCTCGACCGCGTCGAGCTCCGGGTACATCCCGAGCGTCACGAACACCTGATCGATCGCCCACGCCGCCGTCAGGCGCGGGGGATCCGAGTAGTGCGTGCCTGCGAGGGGGTCCGACGGATCCGGCGCGAACACGAAGTCGAACGAGCCCGAGTGGTACACCACCGCGGCGGAGATCGGCGCGGCGCCCTCCTCGGCGGCAGACTCGGGGTAGACGACGTAGAACCTGCCGTCTTCACCGTCCGGACACGCGAGATCCACCGCGACCGGCGCGACGAGCCACCCGGGCGGGGCCTCGATCTCCGGCTGGAACTGCAACACGTCGGGAGGGATCTCCGCGAGATCGTCCTTCCAACAGCCCGAAATCGAGGGTAGCGCCAGGATCGTCCACGCGGTGCGCATGGTCCTCCGTGGGGTGCGTCCCGAAATATGCCACAATGAGGTCCGCGGGGAATCCAGCCCCGGTGGTTCAGCGGGAATGGCAGGGTGACGCAGGCCGCGCAGCCGTTGCGGAAGTTCCAGTTCCTCCAGGAGATCGCCTCCGGGGGTTTCGGGAGCGTGTACCTCGCGAAGCTGATCACCCCGGACGGTGTGTCGCGGGTGGTGGCGGTCAAGCTGCTGCACCGTCGGTGGTCGGACAACGTCGAGGTCTCGTCCCGGATGCGCGACGAGGCGCGCCTGCTGTCGCGGCTGCGGCACGACAACATCGTCGAGGTGCTCGACTTCGCCGTGATCGACGGCCGGTCCGCCGTGGTGATGGAGTGCCTCGAGGCGGTCGACACGCGGGTGATCCTCGACGCGTGTCGCGAGGCCGGCACCCGGATGCCGATCGCCGCGGTGTTCGGGATCTGCGGGGCGGTCGCGAGCGCGCTCGACGCGGCGTACAACCGGCCTCCGTCGCCGGGGGCGCGCCCGATGCGGGTGATCCACCGCGACATCAAGCCGTCGAACGTGATGGTCGACGCGGACGGCCGGGTGAAGGTGCTCGACTTCGGCGTCGCCCGGGCCGAGTTCGACGCGCGCGAGGCGAAGACGGCCGAGCTCGCGTTCGGATCCCTCGAGTACATGCCGCCGGAGCGCCTGTTCTTCGAGCCCGAGTCGGCCGCTTCGGACGTGTACAGCCTCGGCACCGCGATCTTCGAGCTGCTCGCGCTCGACAAGCTCGGCAAGGCCAAGCTGCGGCAGTCCGAGCAGGAGAAGTTCCTCGCCGAGCGGCTGGCGGACCTGACCGAGTCGTATCCGCTGACGCCCGAGGCCGACGCGGACGTGATCGACCTGCTGAAGCGGATGCTCGCGTTCGACGAGTCCCAGCGCCCGACCGCGGCCCAGGTGGCCGAGCTCGCGGCGACGGTGTCGGCCCGGTGCGTGGCGGGGGGCCTGCCGGGGCTGGCGGATTGGGCGGCGACCGCGCTCCCCCCGCTGATCGACCTGAGCCGCACGAAGCGCGCGGGTCCGGGCACGCTGATCGGCGAGACGATCCTCGAGGACCCGCCGGAGGCGGTCGCGATGATGCCGCGCCCGTCGGTGCTGCTCGGCCCGGACGACGACGGCGACGGTGCCGAAGACGAGACCGCGATGCACACCGACCTCCTCGGCGCGGACGAGCCGCTCGAGGCCGAGATCGACGCGACCGTCCGCGACGACACGCGGTGGATGGAGCTGAAGAGCGCGACCCTCGCCTCGCTCGGAGAGACCGCCGAGGTCGACGCGAGCGTGCTCCAGGAGGTCCAGCTCCGGGTGGGGCGGGCGCGGAACCGGCCGGAGGACCTCGACTCCGAGGCGTCGCGCAACCCGCTCCAGTGGCTCGAAGACGACGACGACGAGTTCGAGGGCGCGCCGACCGTCCGGATGCACTCGTCCGAGGCGATGG
>JBEBJW010001161.1:0-2904 GCA_040079715.1 Myxococcota bacterium
CCACTCCCCTGGCCGGGGGAATGGTCGCGGAGGCCGCGATGACAGTGAATCGACAGCTTCCCGGGTCCGCTCACCAGCTCGATGGCCGGGCGATCCCGCAACCCAACTGTATCCAGAGATGGGCTACTGCGCCGCTACGGGACGCCATTTTCGAACTAGGTCGTCGTGACCCGCTCGCCGCGCACGTCATCGTCGAGATCGACCGTCTAGGGTGGCACGGAGCGACCGACGGTGGTGGTTGGACCTGGGCCACGGCTCGGTACCTCGCCGCCGGCTCCGGCCAGGCCACACACAGCGCAGCGACCAACGCGCGGAAGGCGGTGGCCGCCGCGCTCGGTGCGCGCCTCGTGCTCGTAGGCCGGGTCGGAGGCGCCGCAGAACGAATCCGGCAGCTGTCCCGCTCCCCTCTGCGCCCGGACAGGCGGACCCTGCTGCTGGTGACCACCGGCGAACAGCTGTTCGCGATCCGCGAGGTGGCGAACCTGCTCCGAGAGGCCGACGCGGTCCGGCCGAACGCACTGGTCTCGCGAGCGCCGACCCATCGACGCGTCGTCGGGACGGTCAATCAAGACCGTCGGTCGGTCCGGTGCCCCTGCCACGACGACCGGCACCCGTCGATGTCGATCTTCACGGCCGCTGACGGGGCGGTGCTCGGGAAGTGCCACGCCGCTGGATGCGGTGCGCTGGTGCGGGTCGAGGACGACGGAACCGCGATCTTGCTCCGCCAAGAGGGCGCCGCACGACCCACCCACCGCCAGCAACGTGCGCCCTCGGCCTGGCGCGGGACGAAGCGGTTCCGGATCGAGCACACCCAGACTGAGCGGTTCCCGCAGCACCAGGCCAAGTCGATCGCCCCCGAGTTCGGAACGCCCGCACAGCGAACCGCTCGCGAGATGGTGGCCGACCTGGAGCGATGGGGCCGTCCGCACACCGCGTGGGAGCTTGAGACGTGCGGAATCCGTGATCGGTACCGCGGGATCGGGTTCCGGGTTCGGACCCTCTCGGACCGCAGCGACCGCGGCTACTGGCACCGGACTTGGTCCGGTGATGGTGGCTCCGACCGGGTGATGATCGACATCGATCACACCGCGGACCTCCGGAACGTCGACGACCACGCGATGGAGCATGCACTGTCGAGCGCTCGTGAGGAGATCCTGCGGACGTTCCCGTGGTGCACCAACGCGATGATCGTCCGCACGTCGCGCTGCGGCCTGCAGGTGATCCTCCACCTGTCGAGCACGGTCCTCCGGGAGAGCGACCTGTACACCCGCGAGGGACGAGCCGAGCTTCGGCAGGCCGGTTCGATCGTGATGCAGTCCCTCGCAGCCCAGGGCTGGACCACGCCGTCGACTGAGATCGATGAGTCTTCGTGGTCGCCCGGCCGTCTACTGCGAGCCTGTGGACTACGCCTCGGCGACAAAGTCAGCGACGAACCGTGGTTGGTTCGCCCGCTGTGGTACCGCGAGATTGTCGATCTAGTCGCCGACCCGTGAACACCGTTAAATAGCCGATAATTGCGCAGTTGCGCATGCCAAGGTACCTAAACAGCACGAGCAGGATCGGGGCAATCACAGCAACAGGGAGTGAAAATGAACCGCAATGTGAGAGCCTTCGAGATCGGCATCGTGGATGTGATGCTGGCCCTATCCGTCTTCCAGTTCCTGCTGATGGGGGCCTGGTTCGCAACCAACTGGGTCGTTTCGGCGGTGCTGCGATGAGCGCGCTGCTGGGGCTGGCGACCGACCTCGACCGGATCGTGCAGTGCGTCGGCGGAGGCGCCCGGCTCGACTGCGTGCGGTACCGGGGAGTCGACTGGTCGTACCGGGTGATCTGGCCCGACGGGCACTTCGTCGAGATGTTCTCGAACCGGCGCCCGCGGACCTCGAACGCCCTCCCGCCGCAGCGAATGGTCGACGTAATGAACGCAGCCTTCACCGTGAGTGAGGAATGCCTCGGACAGCTCGACCTCGCAGGCCAGGGCTGATGGCTCGTCGAGGAACCATCATCACGAGTGCGATCGAGTTCACCGAGGCCGGTGGCGGCCCGGTGGAGCTCACCCCGCAGCAGCGTCGCGATCTGCTGGCGGTGATCGCCTCGCCCTGCGGAGCCCAGATTCTGATCTGCGGTGGGGGCTGCCTGTACGTTCGGGAGCTTCCCGATGAGGTCTGGGCACGGATCCGTGCCGCGGAAGTACGCACTACCGGAGGACTCGTCGATGCCGAAGTCGAAGCAGAAGCCGAAGCCGAAGATGACCCCGTCGAAGAGGAAGGCGATGCCCCCGCCTCCGGAGCGATGGCTCGACGTTCTCGGGTGGGAGGGCGCGTATCAGGTGTCCTCCGCTGGTCGCGTCCGATCCGTCGATCGTGAGATCAACGGCAGGCACCTTCAGGGCCGGCTCCTCAGCACCGAAGGACGGCGCGGCGATGACTACGCGGCGGTGAAGCTCTACCGCGGTCCGATCGCCTCTCAGACGGTGTACGTCCACCAGCTGGTGTTGGAAGCCTTCCGCGGCCCTCGTCCACCCGGAGCGGTGGCGATGCATGGGGCGGCCGGCAAGCGCGACAACTCGATCGGAAACCTCACCTGGGGGTCGCAGTCCACCAACATCAGGGCGGCCCGGCGGTACGGTCGGCTGGATGCCTCGCAGGTGAGGCTGATCCGGTGGGGCCTGCGGATGCGGCTGTCGCAGCAGTCGATCGCGCGAGCCTCGGGGGTATCTCAGCCGCTGGTGTCGATGATCGCGCTGGGACGACTGCACAGGGCGGTGCTCGACTGACCGTGGGCTGGGACGAACCCGTACCTGGGGTCCACCACCATCCCGC
Source organism: Myxococcota bacterium (assembly GCA_040079715.1). GTDB lineage: Bacteria > Myxococcota_A > UBA796 > UBA796 > JACKER01. Next base: position 2,823 of record JBEBJW010001161.1, read on the forward strand.
ACCGGTCGCAGCTGAGGGACGGGCACCAGTCGAGCCTGATCGGCAATCGATCGACCCGCCCGGGGTGGACCTCCGCGGGACG
>JBEBJW010001162.1:0-2903 GCA_040079715.1 Myxococcota bacterium
CGCACTACGTCGCCGGGCTGACCGCGGCCCTCGCGTCCCCGAGCCGCCCGATCGACGCGCTGCCGCTCCTGTCCGACGCCGAGCTCGCGGGCCTGCGGATCGAGGGTCACCGCGGCCAGCGCCTCGAGCGCGCGGAGCGCCCGGCCCCACCGCGGGTGCTCCTCGACCCGGCCGATGTCGGCGGTGCACAGGCGCTCGCCGAGCCGGCGCGCGTCGGCGGCGGCGATCGGCCCGGCGACGGTCCGTTTCGGATGGATCGCGTCGATCGCGGCGGCCAGCGACGCCAGATCGTGGAGCAGCGCGACCGGACCCGGCTTCGGCGGCGCGAGATCGTCCGGGCTGTCCATCACCGCGTCGGCGAACGCGTACGGCACGGCGGGCGGCGGGGGCAGGTCCGGGTGGACCACGTACCGGGCGTCGTCTCCGTCGGGCAGCCGGTCGATCAGGCCGGCGCCGAGCAGCTCGCGGACCTGCGGCGCGTCGGTCTCGGGGTCCCAGGTCAGCGGCGCCACCACCATCCCGCCGATCGCGTGCCGCTGGGCGGTGTGGAGGATCCCGCGGGCCCGCGTCGACAGGGCGGCGATCGGCCCGACGAGCGCGGTGTCCGGCGCGGCGTCGGTCCGCGGTCGCGACGCGTACCGGATCAGGACCGAGATCCCGCTCGCCCGCAGCTTCGGCACGACCTCCCGGTCGAACGACGGCGAGGCGAGGCGGCGGGTCGGGGTCAGCAGCGGGCCGACGTGGGCGTCGAGCGGGGACACCGACGCGAGCTCGTCCCACACGGCCGGATCGGCCACGTCGATCACCGTCTGCCCGCGGGCGCTCACGTCGCGACCTCGATCCGGTACGGGTAGCCCTGCTCGGTCAGGAACAGCTGGCGGCGCTCGGAGAACTCCTGCTCGCGCGAGTCGGCGGTGACCAGCGTGTAGAACACGGCCTGGTTGTCGCCCGGCTTCGGCCGGAGGACCCGCCCGAGCCGCTGCGCCTCCTCCTGGCGGCTGCCGAACGTCCCCGACACCTGGATCGCGACCGACGCCGACGGCAGATCGATCGCGAAGTTCCCGACCTTCGACAGCGCGACGATCCGCTGGGTCCCGTTCCGGAACGCGTCGAACACCCGCTCGCGCTCGCCCGACGCGGTCTCGCCGGTCACGAGCGGGATCCCGAGCCGACGGGCGATGAACGCGAGCTGCTCGAGGTACGTCCCGAGCACCAGGATCTGCGCGTCGGGGTGGCGGGCGACCAGCGCGTCGACCAGCGCACCCTTCCGGGCGTTGGTCGACGCGATCTTCGACTTCGCCGCCGCCGGCGCCGCCACGTACTTCAGCCGGTCGGCGTCGGACAGCGGCACCCGGACCTCGACGCACCGGGCGGTGGCGATCCACCCCTGGGCCTCGAGGGTCTTCCACGGCAGATCGAACCGCTTCGGCCCGACGAGCGCGAACACGTCGGTCTCGTTGCCGTCCTCCCGGACGAGGGTCGCGGTCAGCCCGAGCCGCCGCCGGGCCTGGAGCGTCGCGGTCTCGCGGAAGATCGGCGCCGGCAGCAGGTGGACCTCGTCGTAGATCACCAGGCCCCAGTTGGCGTCGCGGAACAGATGGAAGTGGGTCGGCTCGACCGTCCGCTTCGCCCGGTGGGTCAGGATCTGGTACGTCGTGAGCGTGACCGCGCGGAGCTCCTTGTGGTCCGCCGAGTACTCGCCGACCTGATCCTCGCGCAGCGTCGTCCGGGCGAGGATCTCCCGCCGCCACTGCCGCAGCGCGGTCAGCCCGGTGCACAGGATCAGCGTCCGCATCCCGAGCCGGACCATCGCCCCGACCCCGACCACGGTCTTGCCGGCGCCGCACGGCAGCACCACCACCCCGGAGCCGGCCCCCGGACCGCCGGTGAACGCGTCGATCGCCTCGAGCTGGTAGTCGCGGATCGACCAGGTGGAACCCGGGACCCCCGACGTCAGCCGCATCTCGAGCGGGTCGCCGTCGTCGTACCCGGCGAGGTCCTCGACCGGGTGGCCGAGGTGGGTCAGCACCTGCTTCAGCTCGCCGCGCTTCCGGGGATGGATCCGCACGGCCCCCGGTTCGAGCTTGTCACCCAGCAGATCCTGGGCCTGGGACAGGTGGCGGACCTCCTCGAGGTCGAGCGGGTCGTCCGCCTCCAGCACCAGCCACTCGCCGTCCCGGACCAGGCGGAGGGCGCCGTACCGCGCCATCTTCGCCCGGATCGACGCGGGCACGTTCTCCGGCACCGGGTACTTCGCGAGCCGGGCGAGGTCCGCGACGACCTGATCGGCGGTGTGGCCGGCCGCGGCGGCGTTCCACAGGGACAGGGCGGTGATCCGCCAGGTGTGGACGTACTCCGGGCTCTTCACCAGCTCCGCGAACCCGAGCAGCGCGTCGCGGCCCTCGGCGTACCGCGGGCTCATCGTCTCCAGCAGGATCGTGTGATCGCTCTGCACCACGAGCGGGTTCTCGGCGACGTAGCTCATCGGGTCGCTGCGGCGGTTCCGGTCGTGCCGGTCACTCCGACGCCCCCACGTCCCAGGTCGCGCGGAACGCGCCCGCGACCGGGTAGTCCCCCTCGGTCGCCGGGAGGTACTTCGACTTCGCCGCCGCGGTGTTGACCGCGTCCTGCAGGACCTCCGGACACTCGAGGAACGTGATCTTCTGGAGCTTGCCGTTCGGGGCGATCCGGAGGCGGACCACGCACACCCCGCCGGCGGCCTCGGCGTCCTTCGACCAGTGCGGGGTGGCCTTGCCGCCCTCCTTGAACTTCGGGCGGGTCCGCGGCGGGAGGTTGCCCGGAACGCCCGCGACCGCTGGCTCGGGCTTCGGCGCCGCCACCGGTGCGGGCGCGGGGGCCGGCGGGGGCGCAGGGGTCTCGATCGCCGCCGGGACCACCTTCGG
>JBEBJW010001163.1:0-2901 GCA_040079715.1 Myxococcota bacterium
TGGGTGTGCAGCGCGGTGACCGCGCCGGCCGCTGTCGGGGGCGACAGGGCCGGCGGGCGGTTCGCGCGAGGATCGGACCCGAACGCGTCGGAGACGGCGGGTCGACACGATCCCAAGGAACTGAGAAGCACCGACCGTCTTTCAACCCCCCCGGTCGGTGCTTCTGAAGGAGCCAGGGCCCCAACTCGGTTTCGGTCCGGACGACCGACTCGTCCGGGTGTGTTGCAGGGGGTGTGCCAACCGTCGAGCATACGGTCGAACGTCCCGAATCGGCGGGACGTCCACGCGTTGAGCAATCGTTGCCGCGCGGATTGCTCACCGTGGCCTGCGCAGATTGCTCACCGGGCCGCGCGCGGGTTGCTCACCTGCGCGGATTGCTCACCGCGTGTACACAGAACGGCACGGCGTGGTCGTGCGAGGTGAGCAAGGTCCGCACGGCCCTACGCCGGGTCCGCGATCCCGTAGCGCGACAGCTTCTGAGCGAGCGTTCGACGCTGAATGTTCAACATCCCGGCCGCGCGGTTCGGGTCGCCGCCGGCTCGGGCCAGCGCCTCCTCGATCAGCCCGCGCTCGAACCGCTCGACCCGGGCGGCGAACTCGAGCGTCCGACCCCGGTGATCCCGGTCTCCGATCGCCGGGAGGGTCGGGATCGGCGACGGGCCATCCCCCTTGCGGACGCCGTACGCGCGCATCTTGTACACCAGGGTCCGCCGCGGGATCGCGAGCAGCTCGGCCGCCTGGCTCTGGTTGCCGCGGGTGTCGTGCAGGGCGGCCCGGATCAGGTCGATCTCGTACCCCTTGATCCGCTCCTTCAGGTCGAGGTCGATCGCGGTCGGCGCGGGATCCGGGCTCGCGGTGGACGCCATCGTCGTCTCGGTCGGCATCTTCGACAGGTCGACCTGCGCGATCAGCCGCTCCGGCAGGTCCTCGACCGTGATCCACTCCGACGCGGCGATCACCACCGCCCGATCGACCGTGTTCCGCAGCTCGCGCACGTTGCCGGGCCACCGGTACCGCTCGAGCAGCCCCATCGCGTCGGCGGCGATCCCGCGGACCGAGCGGCCGTTGATCCGGTTGGACTCGCGGACGAACTTCGTCGCCATCGGGCGGATCTCGCCGGCGCGCTCCCGGAGCGGCGGCACCGGCAGGGTGATCCCGTTCAGCCGGTACAGCAGATCCCACCGGAACGAGCCGTCGTCGCACATCGCCTCGAGGTTCCGGTGGGTGGCGGCGACGACCCGCACGTCCACCTCGAGCTCCTTGCTCGCCCCGACCCGCTGGATCCGCCGGTTCTCGAGGACCCGCAGCAGTCGGACCTGCGCCTGCAGCGACAGCTCGCCGATCTCGTCGAGCAGCACCGTCCCGCCGTCCGCCTCCTCGAACACCCCGATCCGGCGCTGATCGGCGCCGGTGAACGCGCCCTTCTCGTGGCCGAACAGGATGCTCTCGATCAGGCTCTCGGGGATCGCGCCGCAGTTGATCACCCGGATCGGCCCGGCGCTCCGGTCGCTCCGGTCGTGGATCGCGCGCGCGATGACCTCCTTGCCGGTGCCGGTCTCGCCGTGGATCAGCACCGAGATCGCCGACTTCGCCACGCGGTCGATCGTCCGGTACAGCGCGACCATCGCCGGATCGCGCACCACCGGTCCCTCGGACGGGCCGGGGTCCGCGTCGACCGCCCCCTCGGGATCGCGGTGGACCTCGACCGGGCTCTCGGGGGTGCAGGCGATCGCGGCGGTGCGCGCGCCCTCGGTGAGCTGCGCCGCGGAGGTGCCGGCGTCCGGGAACGCGGCGACCCCGACGTTGACCTCCATCACCGACGACAGCGCCCCGACCACGTGGTGGGCGAACACCGCGGCCCGCGCGGCGTCCATCTCCGGCAGCAGGACCTCGACGCAGTCCGGGCCGAACAGCGCCGCCCGGTCGACCAGCCGGAGCATCTCGCCGAGCTTCGGGACCCACGAGCCCAGCCGCGGCCCGCCGGGATCCCGCGCCCGGATCATCAGCACCGACAGCGGGCGGGAGAACGTCCGGGCCCGGTCGAGCTCCGCGTCGACGAACGCGACGAACCGCTCGTGCCCCTCGAGGCCGAGCGGTCGGAGCCAGGCCTCGTCGAGCCCGTGGAGCGACACGGTGACCGACCCGAGGGTGACCTCGTCGCCGAGGCCGATCGGCGTCCGGGACGCGATCCGCAGGCCGTTGACGAACGTGCCGTTGGTCGACGCGAGATCCTCGACCACGAGCTGGCCGTCGATCAGCTCGAACTGGGCGTGGCGGCGCGACAGTCGCCGGCTGCGGGGCCGGATGTCCGACGGCTCGGTGCGCCCGATCACCAGCGGCTGGCGCTCGACCAGCGGCACCACCTCGAGCCCGTCCCGGTGGTACACGACCAGCGCCCCGTCGGCCGGGTCGCCGTCCAGCGTGATCCCGTCGGCGATGGTGGAGGGGTCGGCCATCGTGGGTCGGTAGTATAAGGGACCGGCGATGGATCCGAGACAGCTCGCGACGAACCTGCTCGAGCTCGGTGTCCCCGGCGCCGACCCGGCCGATCCGGAAACGGCGCTGGCGGCGGTCGAGGCGGCGGCGGATCGTGACCCCGCGGATCGGCGCCTGTCGCGGGCGATCGTCTGGCTCGCCGATCGGGTCCGGATCGAGGCGACCCACCCCCCGGTGATCGCGAACGTGCGCCGGCGCGCGCTGCTCCGCTGGGACAGCGTGTCGACCGTGTGGGCGGGCGTCGACGAGGGGACCGGCGCGCCGATGGTGGTGCGGGTGGTCCGCCCGGAGCTGTCGGATCGCTCGGTGTGGCACCGGTGGCTGATCCGCGACGGTCGAGCGCTCGGAGCGGTCGCGCCGGTCGAGATCGTCGATGGGGGGCCCGGGGAGCCGCCGGCGCTGCGC
>JBEBJW010001164.1:0-2900 GCA_040079715.1 Myxococcota bacterium
GCGGTCGGGGCGGGCTCCGGGCGGCGGATCGGCCGTGGCGCCTCCGGCGGCGCGAGCGTGGTCGCGTCGACCTCCCGCGAGATCCGGTGGCCGAGGCCGAGCCCGACCGCCGCGCCGGCGGCGACGATCACCACCGCCGCGCAGGCGATCACCACCGCCGCGGTCCGCACCATCGCGCCGCGGCCGTCGTCGAACACCGGGTCGACCGAGCCGCCGGAGACATCGTCCTCCAGCGGCACGAGGGTCACCGGATCACCGTGGGAGTCGCGTCGGGTCATGGCGGTCCATCGACCCGATCGCCCCGGTGTTTAGTGCCTCAGCGGTTACACGCCGGGGCGCCGGCGCAGGTCGCGTCGGCGCAGACTTCGTCGTGGGGCCGCGGCACCACCGGCGTGTCCGACCCGGCCACCGTCGCGCCGGCGAACGACACCGCCCAGCACCGCTCGGCGCCGTCCGGGCAGGCGACGCACGGGCCGAGCGCCGGGATCATCGTGCACAGCGCGTCGTCCTTGTCGGCCCCGAGCAGGGTCAGCAGCTCGCGCGTGTCGACCAGGCCGGACACGGTCGCGAGCGTCAGGCCGCCTTCGGCCCCGGTGGTGACCGCGCCGGCGATCGCGGTCCGGCGCAGGGTGCCGCGGACGTCTGCCGCCCCGTACCCGACGTCGGCGTCGGCGATCGTGAACGCCCCGTCGTGGAGCGGCGCGGTGAGCGCGGTGGTCGGGGTGCACCGGTCCTGCGTCCCGTCCGGGCGGGCCCCCGCGACCAGCACCGACACGGCGTCTCCGGCAGGTTCGACCGCGAGCAGCACCTGCACGTCGTAGTAGTCGGTCAGCAGCGCCTTCAGGCCGTCCGGGGTCGGCGTCGCGTCCGCCACCCGCCACCGGAACACGCGCGGCGCGGGCGCAGTCGCCGCCGGGGGCTCGGCCGGGGTCGCCGCCGGGGTCGCCGCCGTCGGAGCCACCTTCGGCCCGCACCCGCCGACCATCCACGCCATGACGAACCACCGCATCGGGCCTCCGGGCCGCCCCGTAACCGGCGACGGGGTATGGGGCGGCGTGCCGATCGACCCGTCCGACCCGTTCGCCGACCCAGCCGGCCCCGACGCCGACCCGCCCGCCACCGTCCATCCGCTCGAGCCGCCGGCGGCCCAGGTCCGGGCGATGGTCACCGATGTCCTCGACCGGCTGCTCCCGTGGCTCGAGCGACAGGCGACCGGCCCGATGTCGACCGTGTCCGGCAGCCAGCGGGTGGCGCGGGCGCTGCGCGGGCCGCCGCCGGAGGAGCCCGGAGACTGGCGCGGGATCCTCGGCACGCTCGAGCGGGCGCTCGGGGCGAGCCTCGACACCACCTCGCCCGGATACCTCGCGTACGTCCCGGGCGGCGGGCTGCCCCAGGTCGCGGTGGCGGACCTGTACGCCGATCTCGTCAACCGGTTCACCGGGCTGTGGATGCCGGCGCCGGGGTTCGTCACGCTCGAGATCGAGGTGATCCGGTGGTTCGCCGGGATCCTCGGCCTGCCGGACGCGGCCGGGGGGCTGCTCACCAGCGGGGGATCGCTCGCGAACCTCGGCGCGGTGGTCGCCGCCCGCCACCACCACCTCGGGGAGGACCTCGCGGACGGCGTCGTGTACCGGTCGGACGCGACCCACCACTCGGTCGACAAGACGGTGGCGCTGGCGGGGATCCCGCGGAGGAACGTCCGGTCGATCCCGGTCGACGCGGCGCACCGGCTGCGGGTGGACGCGCTCGACGCCGCGATCCGGGCCGACCGGGCCGCCGGACGTCGCCCGTTCCTGGTGGTGGCGAACGCGGGGACCACCGCGGTCGGCGCGGTCGACCCGATCGACGCGATCGCGGATCGGTGCGCCGAGCACCGGGTGTGGCTCCACGTCGACGCCGCGTACGGCGGGTTCTTCGCGCTGACCGCCCGCGGGACCGCCGTGCTGCGCGGGATCGGCCGGGCGGACTCGGTGACGCTCGATCCGCACAAGGGGCTGTTCCTGCCGTACGGCACCGGGTGCCTGATCGTGCGGGACCGGGAGGCGCTCCGGGCGGCCCACGCGGTCGAGGCGACCTACCTGCCGCCCCCGGCGGACGACCCGCTGGCGTGGGATCTCGCGGACCTCGGGCCGGAGCTGTCGCGGCCGAACCGCGGGCTGCGGGTCTGGCTGCCGGTAGCACTCCACGGGCTGGGGGCGTTCCGCCGGACCCTCGACGAGAAGCTGGATCTGGCGCAGGTCGCCGCCGAGGCGATCCGGGCGATCCCCGGGGTCCGCCTGGTGTCCGAGCCGACGCTGTCGCTGTTCTCGTTCCGGCTCGAGCCGGACGGCCCGGGCGGCGACCCCGGCCCGACCGACGTGGTGAACCGGCGGTGGTTGTCGGCGACGAACCGGCGCCGGCGGGTGTTCCTGTCGGGCGCGGTGGTGGTGGACCCGGCGGTGGGGCGGCCGCTGTTCGTGCTCAGGGTCTGCGTGCTGTCGTACCGGACCCACGCGGACCGGATCGCGATGCTGATCGAGGACCTGCGCGAGACGGTCGCGGAGGCGCTCGGGGACGCCGGCTGACGACCACGGCTGGTGCTGCCGCAGAAGGGACGGCGCGATCGGACGCGGCTGCTGCTGCCGCAGGACTCGGCGGGTGGCGGGGACGGCGCGAGCGAAGCGCGGCTGCTGCTGCCGCAGGACTCGTCCGAATGCAAGGGACGGCGCGACCGAACGCGCTGCCGCAGGACTCGGCGGGGCGGCGATCCCTCTCGGGGCGCGCTGCCGCAGGAGGAGGTGGACGGGAGTGCCGACCCCTCCCGCACCACGGTCCCCGGGATACCGCGCGGTCCGCGTCCGGCCACGTCCGGGCACCTCTTCGGACGCGAGCGTGGTGGCGACGAAGGAGCGATCATGGGT
>JBEBJW010001165.1:0-2899 GCA_040079715.1 Myxococcota bacterium
GGCCCGCCCGGCGAGCTGGACCAGCAGGGCCGCGGTCCGCTCCGCCGACCGGAAGTCCGGCATCCGGAACGACCGATCCGCGCTGACCACCACCGCGGTGTGGACCCCGGGGAAGTCGTGGCCCTTCGCCACGATCTGGGTGCCGACGAGCAGCTGCGTCCGGCCCTCCCGGAACGCGGACAGGATCCGCTCGTGCGCGCCGCGGACCGCGGTGGTGTCTGCGTCCATCCGGCCGATCGCCACCCCTGGGAACAGCTCGGCGAGCTGGGCCTCGACCCGCTCGGTCCCCTTGCCCTCCTCCGCCATCCCGTCCCGGTGGCACACCGGACACGCTCCGGTGTACGGCAGCTTCAGCCCGCAGTAATGACAACAGACGATCGACACCTTCCGGTGGAGCGTCATGCTGATCGCGCAGTTCGGGCACTCGTACACCGAGCCGCACCCGCCGCACTCGACCATCGTGGCGTAGCCGCGCCGGTTGTACAGCACGATCGCCTGCCCGCCGCGGGCGAACGTGTCGCGGAGCGCCTGCTCGACCACCGGGGCCAGCAGCGGCCGCTCGACCCCCTCCGGCACGTCGAGCGCCGACAGGTCCACCACCTCGATCGCCGGCACCGGCCGCGGGGTCGCCCGCTTCGGGAGCCGCAGCAGGCGGTATCGGCCGGAGATCGCGTTGTACCAGGTCTCGAGCGCCGGGGTCGCCGACGCGAGCACCACCGGGCACCGGTGCCGCTGGGCGAGGACCACCGCGAGGTCCCGCGCGTGGTACGGCACGCCCTCGTCCTGCTTGTACGAGTCGTCGTGCTCCTCGTCGACCACCAGCAGCCCGAGCGACCGGAACGGGGCGAACAGCGCCGACCGCGCCCCGACCGCGACCGTCGCCTCCCCGGCCCGGATCCGTCGCCACTCCGACAACCGCTCGCCGGCGGTCAGCCCGGAGTGGAGCACCGCCACCGCGTCGCCGAACCGGGCCCGGAACCGCCCGACGAGCTGCGGCGTCAGGCCGATCTCCGGCACCAGGACCACCACCTGGCGCCCCCGGTCGATCGCGGCCCGCGCCGCCCCGAGGAACACCTCGGTCTTGCCGGAACCGGTGACGCCGTACAGCAGTACGGGCCCGGTCGCGTCGGGCGCGGTCAGCACGGCCAGGGCCGCCGCCTGGTCCGGGTTCATCGGCGGGGGCTCGGTCCGGGTCACCGGCGCGTCGGCCAGCGCGTCGCGGTCCTCGCGGTCGCCGTACGCGATCAGCCCGAGCGCCTCGAGCCGATCGAGCGACGCCCGCGCGGCGTCCCCGTGGTCGGCCAGCACCTGCGCCAGATCCACCGGCTCGTCGCCGAGGCCCGCGAGGATCGCCCGCATCCGCGGTCCCTTCGCGGCGGCCGGGTCGGCGTCGGTCCGCCGGAGGGTCCGGACCCGGGCCTTGGCCTCGGTCAGCTCCTTGTCGACCTGGTCCGCGAGGCCGCGCCGGAGCAGGGCGTCGAGCGCCTTGTCGGCCTCCTTCGGCTCGAGCTCGGTCGCGACCCGCCGGTGGAGCCCGCGCCGGGTCAGCCCCGGCCGGGACACGATCTCGCGCAGGACGAGCAGCAGCGGCGGCTCGAGGTCCTTGGTCGTGAGCGCGACCAGCCCGTCGTCGGTCGGCGCCACCACCCGCACGGTCTTGGCGCGGATCCGCGACGGCAGCGCGGTGTGGATCACCATCCCGAGCGGCGACAGGTAGTAGTCCGCGATCCACCGGAAGAACGACAGCTGGTCCGCGTCGAACGCCGGCACCGGATCGAGGACGCGGGCGATCGGCTTGATCTTCGCGGGATCGAGGTCCGGGACGTCGGACGTCGCCACGACGTACCCGGTCTCGGCCTGCGACCCGAGCGGCACGAGCACGACGTGCCCGACCTCGAGCGTCCCGAGGATCGCGGGGACCGCGTAGGTGAGCTCGCCGAGCAGCGGCCGAGCGACGGCGACCTTCGCGAACACGCGGCCTAGGCCGGGGGCGGCTCGCGGCGCTGGGTCAGCTCGAGCTCCGTCATGCAGTCGATGCAGTGCGTGGCCATCGGGCGGGCCAGCAGCCGGCGCTCGCCGATGTCTTCGCCGCACGCCTCGCACTCGCCGTAGTCGCCTTCGTCGACGCGCTTCAGGGCGGCGCGGATCTCGTCGACCAGCTTGCGCTCGTGGTCGTGCATCCGGAGGGTCATGTCGCGGTCGGACTCCTCGCTCGCGATGTCGGTCGTGTCGGCCAGCACGTCGCGCTGGTCGACCAGCTCGCCGAGGCGGTTGCCGAACCCGGTCTCCAGCATCGCGAGCCGCTCCTTCAGCAGCTTGCGGAACACGTCGAGCTGATCCGGTTCCACGGGTCCTCCACAGCAGGGGCCACCCCCTCCGGACGGGAGGGGTTTTCGGGACCGGCCTCTTTACTCTGTCGCTGGGTGGGCCGCAACGCTCGGCGCCACCATCGCCCGCGCGGTCACCGCGATCCACGGCGGCCCGCCGGGCGCGTCCGCTCGCGGTGGTGCTGCGCAGGGTGATGCGCGGACCGGGCCTCCGGCGGCGTTCCGGACCCGGAGGGCGTCGCGCCCCGCGATCTCCACCCACCACGCCGACGACGCCGACGACGCCGACGACGCCGACGACGCCGACGACGCCGACGACGCCGACGACGCCGACGACGCCGACGACGCCGACGACGCCGACGACGACGACGACGCCGACACGACGCCACGACGCCACGACGCCGCGGACACGCGTACGACACGGGCGACGCCGGCGACGCGATCCCTCGGCGGAGGCCGACACCCGCGTGGTCGCGGGTTCTGCCGCGCGGGGGGCGACGGGACGCCACCTGGCGCTCCGCGCCGCCGGAGGACGCGCGGATCCCAGAACCGACGCGCCGTCCCACCCGTGC
>JBEBJW010001166.1:0-2899 GCA_040079715.1 Myxococcota bacterium
GACGAGCCCGGTCCGAGCGGGGTCCAGGTCGGCAACGAGGGGGCGTTCGGGTGCCGGATCGACGCGACCAGCGCGCTCGACCTCGGCGCGACGCCGGACGGGTGGACCGGGACCCCGGCGGACGCCGCCGCGATCGCGGTCGGCTCGTGGTCGGGCACCTACACGCCCGCCGCGGGGGACCCGTTCCCGCTGACGCTCGACGTCACGACCACCGGTGATGGCCAATGGATCGACACCGGACCGGAGGAGGCGAGCTGCGACGACTACGCGGCGATCCCGGCGACGCTGGTGATCGACGGGGGCCCGGACATCGCCGCCACGATCGAAGGCGAGCTCGCGATCCGCGGCGCCGATCGGTTCACCCTCCACGGCGAGGTCGACCAGGGCGAGGTGACCGGCACGATGCCCCTCGGCCTCGACGCGTCGATCATGGCGTACGTGAACCTCCGCCTGTGGAGCGACTACCAGGGCGACACCCTGGCGATCGACCTCGGGTACGTCGGATGCACCTCGGGGGACGAGTGCAGCCCGCCGAGCGGATTCGGCGAGGGGGCGCTCACCCGCGAGTGAGCGCGCGCGCCCGCGCATCCGCGGCCCCGTGGGATCCCAGGTTCGCCCGTCGATCCGGGTGGCACGCTCGGTGCATGATCGGGGACCGGAGGTGTCCGTGCAGCATCGGTGGGCGTGGATCGCGGTCGCTGCGTGGTCGGGGTGCCGCCCGGAGGCCCCGGTCGACGCGGACGGAGACGGGTTCGACGTCGACATCGACTGCGACGACGACGACCCCGCGGTCCACCCGGACGCGGAGGAGGCCCCGTTCGACCCGGTCGACCAGAACTGCGACACCGGGGACGACGCGTCGCTGTCGTTCGCCCGGATCGCGTATTCACAGAGCGGCACCGGGATCGCGGGGCCCCGGTTCGCGAGCACCGCCGACCACGTCCAGGTCAACCTCGTGTTCGCCAACGACGGGCTCAACGACTCCGCGTGGGCGATGGAGCGGTGGGGCGCCGACAGCGCCCGGTTCGTCACCGACGACCAGCGGGTCCTGGTCGACGACGAGAACCCGCTCCAGTCCGGGCGGGCGTTCGACGCCGCGCTCCGGCCGGACGTCGACGCGATCCTCGCGATCGGCTTCGCGTTCGACGGGTTCCTCCGGGCGTCGGTCGCGCAGCTGTACCCGAACGGAGGCTGGCGGTGGGCGGGGTTCGGCCCGAACGACACCACCGCCCCGTTCGCGGACCTCGCGATCCACGATGACGGCGAGCGGCTGTCGGTCGCGGCGTGCGGGGAGCACGGGCTGTACTGGCTGTCGGGGACCGTCCCCGCGTTCGACGCGTTCACCGAGGAGGTCGCGTACGACGGCGCCGTCGGCGTCGGGTGCGAGGTCGTGGGGCCGGAGGTCCGCCAGCTCGACGCGGGCGGCGCGGTCACCGCGTACACGATCGACGGCGACGCGATGGTCGCCGGCCAGACCTGGTCCGGGATCGCCGACTTCCAGTGGACCGAGGACGGGATGTTGACGGTCGGCGCCGACGGCCTGGCGTTCGACACCGGCGCCGCGGTGTTCCCGATCGACACCGCCGAGCCGGCGGTGCGGGCGCGGTTCGACATCGACGGCGACACGCTGTTCGTCGTGTACGCGACCGCGGCCGGGGCGCTCCACCTGGCGTACGGCGCACTCGGGGAGCCGTTCACCGACGTGGCGCTCGGCGACGACCTCGCCCGCACGGACCTCGACGTCGAGGTCACGCCGGCGACGCTGTTCGTCGCGGCCCGGAGCGCCGACGACGCGTGGGTCGCCGGGGTGGTCCGCCCGGGCCGGTGAGCCGAGGCGGGGCCCGCTCAGTCGCGCGGCGCGGTCACGCACAGCCACAGGCTGCCGTCGGGGCGAGTCACCACCCGGGTCCGCGGCCCGGCGTCGGTCAGGGCCCGGCCGAGCGCGTCCGGGCTCGGCTCCGCCACGGCGGCGCACCGGACCTCGGTCGGGATCCGTCGGAGCGTCACGGCGAACGCGCGGCCGTACACCTTCGACGCGAACGTGCCGGGCTCGTCCGACCCGAACCGGACCACCGCCGCGACCTCGCCCGGATGGAGCTCGGCCGACCACGCCCCCGTGACGTCCGGGGTGATCGACCACCCGAAGGTCCACGGCGTGCCGGGGAGCACCATCGACGGCTGGGGCCCCGGCACGACGTCGTGCACCACGAACGGGACCGTCGCGTTCATGAACGTCAGCGTCCCCTCGAGGTCGTCCGCGACCGCGACCCCTGCCAGCATCCACCCGACGACCATTCGCGCCTCCGGTGCGGCCACAGCAATCGCCGTGCCGGGGTGGAGGAGCGCCGACCGCGCGGACCGCGGGCGTCGACCGTGACACCCTGTCACCCGGGCGAGCTCGGGGCCTGCCTGCGTCGACAGGGTGTCGCTACTCGCAGACCACCGGCACGTCGGACAGATCGGCGACCCCCGACCCGTCGAGCCACGCCATCACGACCTGCATGTTGACCGCGACCTCTCCGGTGGCGCCGCCGTGGGACGCGCTCGCCCAGAACTGCGGGCCGATCCCCCAGCAGCCGGCGACGATCGGCACCTCGGTCACCGCGAACCGGAACCGGCCCGCGTCGTCGGCGAGGCCGGACCCGTGGATCTCGGTCGGACCCCAGTCGCGCTGCTCGAGCCACACCTCGGCCCCGGCCGCCGGCGCGCCGTCCGCGGTCAGCGCCACCCCGGACAGCTCGAGCGCGACGAGCTCGGTCTCCCCGCACGCGGAGTCCTGCGGGGTTCCGTCGGGCGCCACGGTCCCGACCGGCGCACCCACGCCGCCGGTGTCGCCGGAGTCGGGCATCGTCCCGAGTCCGCCGGTCACGCTCGTCGAACACCCCACCGCCGCCATCGC
>JBEBJW010001167.1:0-2898 GCA_040079715.1 Myxococcota bacterium
CCACCGACCGCGGCTGGAACCCCGCCTCCCACGCGAACAGCCACGCGTACACCGGCGGCATCACCGACCACAGCCGGTCGACCCACGAGTACTCGCGGGTGAGCACGCTCGCGAGCCAACAGCCCGCGATCGTCACCAGGCACACCCCGAACGGCACCACCAGCAGCTCAGCCATCCGCGGACGGTACCTCAGACCGCGAGCGCGCGGAACGTCAAGCTGATCCGCGGGTCGGGCCGCGAGGTGCGCGGGATCGCGTGCTGCCACGCGAGGTGGACCGACTGCGGCAGGTACACCATCGATCCGGGCGCGAGGACGTAGTCGAGCCGGTCGTCGAGCTGGGCGGTCCGGCGGAACCGGAGGGCGCGGGTGGCGCCGAGCGACACGATCGCGACCCCGCCGACGAGCCCGGTGGTGGCGTCGGCGTGCCAGCCCATCCGGGCCCGCCCGTCCGGGTAGTAGTTCAGCAGGCAGTTGTTCGCCGCGATCCCGACCTCGCGCACGACCTGCTCCCGCACCGCGTCGAGCTCGGGCGGGAACGGCGCGGGCGCGTAGGCGAGGCCGCGGTAGTCGTACGGCAGGCCGCAGCTCGCGGTCTTCCGGGCGCGGATCCGCTCGTCCCACACGACGTTCTCGACCGCCCACCGGAACAGGCGGTCCGGCTGGTCCAGGAACCGCTCGACGTACACGATGCCCGGGATCGTCCCGCTCGCCATGTCGACTCCACCGGTCCCAGGTAGGCGGTCCGACGCTACCCGTCGAGGACCTCGCGGACCTTCCGGGCGAGCCCGTCCGGGGTGAACGGCTTCTGGACGAACGGCCGCTCCGCCCCGAGCACCCCGTTCCGCACGACCGCGTCGTCGGTGTAGCCGGACATGAACAGCGTCCGGAGGCCCGGCCGCGCCAGGGTCAACTGCTCGGACAGCGTCCGCCCGCTCATCCCGGGCATCACCACGTCGGTGAGCAGCAGGTGGACGGGCTCCGCCAGCCCAGCGACGGTCCGGAGCGCCTCGGCCCCGGACCGGGCGGTCAGCACCCGGTACCCGCGCCGCTCGAGGATCCCGACGATCGCGGTCCGCACGAGCTCCTCGTCCTCGACCACCAGCACGGTCTCCGAGCCGGGCCGGATCGCGCCCGCTGACCGCGGGACCGGCGCTGCCGGGCGACCCGTACCGGCGAGCGGCAGGTACACCTTGAACGTGGTGCCGTGGCCGACCTCGCTGTACACCCAGATCGTCCCGCCGCTCTGGCGCACGATGCCGTACACCGTCGACAGCCCGAGCCCGGTGCCCTTGCCGACCTCCTTCGTGGTGAAGAACGGCTCGAACATCCGCGCCCGCACGTCGTCGGGGATCCCGCACCCGGTGTCCGACACCGCGAGCAGCACGTACCGGCCCGGGGTCGCCCCGAGGTGGACCCGGGCGTAGTCCTCGTCGAGGTCGACCACCGCGGTCTCGATCGTCAGCCGCCCGCCGCTCGGCATCGCGTCGCGGGCGTTGACCGCGAGGTTCGCGATCACCTGCTCGAGCTGGCCCTGATCGGCGAACACCTGCGCCCCGTCCGACCGCAGGCCGGTCGACAGGTCGATGTCCTCCCCGAGGAGCCGCCGGAGCATCTTCTCGAGGTCGACCACCACCCCGTCGACCGACAGCAGGCGCGGCTGGAGCACCTGCTGGCGGCTGAACGCGAGCAGCTGGGCGGTCAGGCCCGCCGCGCGGGTCGCCGCGAGCTTGACCTGCTCGAGGTCCTCGGCGCGCGGATCGGTCGGCGCGAACCCGCTCTGGACGAGATCGGCGTAGCTCAGGATCACCGACAGCATGTTGTTGAAGTCGTGGGCCACCCCGCCGGCCAGCCGCCCGACGGCCTCCATCTTCTGCGAGTGGCGGAGCTGCTCCTCGGTCACCCGGAGGGCCGCGGTCCGCTCCTCGACCCGCCGCTCGAGCTCCTCGCGCGCGCGGCGCAGCTCGACGTTCGCGTCCTGGAGCTGGCGGGCGCGGGTGACGATCTCCGCCTCCATCCGGACCGTCCGCTCGCGGAGCGCCTCGGTCTCGGCCCGCGACGCCGAGGCGAGGATGTACTCGGTCACGTCCTCGACCTGGTGCAGCACGTACCTGACCGCCCCGTCCGCCCCGAACCCGGTGAAGAACACAGGGTGGTTGACCGGGCTCCAGTGGCGGACCTCGAACGTGCCGTCCGGGCGGCGGATGTCGTACTTCTGGACGGCCATCGCGTCGGTCCGGCGCTCGCGGATCACCCGGTCGAGCGAGGCCGACAGGTTGCCGACGCCGTCTGCCGTCGCGTCGGCCGGGTTGTCCGGGAACACGTCGAAGATCTGCCGCCCGACGATCGCGGCGCGGTCGGTCATCGACGCCGCGAGGTACGCGTCGGTCGCGGCGAGGATCCGCAGCGACGGGGACAGCACGAGGTACCGACCCGGCAACGCCTCGAACAGCTGGCGGAAGTCCACCTCGGTCTCGTCCACCGCGCCTCCCGACCCCCGAATCCTGCCACGTCGGCCCGTGGCCCCCAACGAACAGGTGAACATCGAGCGCGAATCGGGCACGATGGGGCGTCCGCACCGGAGGGGTCGTGTTCCTGTTCTCAGTCTCGGTCGCGCGCGCGGCCGATCCAGTCCTGATGCCACTGTCCACCGATCCGGTGGTCGGGGATCACCTCGCGCGGGTCGGCGCGGTCGGCGCGGCGGGCTCGGACGGGGGCCTCGAGGCGTCCGGACTGGCGGAGCTGGCGGTGGCGTCGCGGGTCGCGGTCGGGGCGACGATCGGGGCGACCGACGGGGAGGGGAGCCGCCAGGTGGTGTACGCCGGCTCGATCCGGGCGCTCCGGAAGACCCCGGTGGCGCTCCAGTACGACTACGGCACCAGCACGGGCGGCACGGTGGT
>JBEBJW010001168.1:0-2897 GCA_040079715.1 Myxococcota bacterium
CTGGGCCGCCTGGGCCTCCGCCGCGATCGCGTCCGCCTCGGCCTTCGCCTGCGCTGCCGCCTCGCGGGCCGCCGCCTTCTCGGCCGCCTGGGCCGCCTTGGCCTCGGCCGCGCGCCGCTGGGCCTCTGCACGCGCTTGCGCCGCGGCCTCCCGGGCCGCGGCCTGGGCGGCTGCCTGGGCCGCCTTGGTCTCGGCCGCGCGCTGCTGCGCCGCCTCTCGCGCCGCCTGACGCTCCAGTGCGTCCAGCCGCTTGGCCTCCGCGAGCGCCTCCTTGTCGCGCGCCGCGGCCTCCCGCTCGGCCTGCCGGTCGGCCCGGACGCGCGCGGCGACCTCCCGGGCGGCCTCCCGCTCGGCCCGGGCCGCGGCCTTCGCCGCCAGCGCCGCCTCCCGCTCCTCCGGGGTGACCACGATCCGCGGCAGCTCGCGGTATGGGGCGAGGGTCGCCGGGTCCACCGCCTCCCGGTCCTGGTCCCACACGACCGGGGCGCGGACCCAGCGATGCTCCCGCTCGACCGCTCGGGGCGGGTTCCCGGTCAGCGGCGCCGGCTCGTCGCCGAGCACGAACGACACCACCCGCTCACCCTCGTCGACCGCCACCACCGCGGCGCCCTTGCCGGCCGACCGCACCAGCGGCAGCTCGCACGCCGCGAGCTGGACCCGCCGGCCGCTCGACGTCGTCACCGTGACCCGATCGTCGACCTCCGGCAGCCCCCACACCGCCACGATCTGGTCGCCGTCCTCGAGGCGCGCGTACCGGCGCCCGGTCCGGTTCGACACCTCGGTGTGGGCCGCGAGCGAGAACCGGAGGCCGCGGCCGGTCGCGGTGACCGCCGCGGCGAACGGGGTCGGCGGATCGTCCGGATCGGTCGCGGGCCGCGCCGGGAGCCGGTTCCGCGGGTCGTCCGAGCTCACCCCGACCACCACCTCGACGTCGCCGAACGAGAACATCGCCTGGACCGGCTCGCCGTGGCCGGTCGTCTGCGGGATCGCGTCCACCCGGACGACGTAGGCGCCACCTCGGTTGGTGAAGAACGTCAACGTTGAGCGGGTGTCGGCGCGGACGAGCCACCCCACACCGTCGCCCTCGCGCAGCCGGACCTTGTCGAGCCCGCTGAACGACGACTGGCGCTTGAGCCAACCGTCGCGGCTGACCACCACGTAGGTGTCCTCGGCGACGATGTACGCGTCCTCGTCGAACTGGAGGGCGGGGCCCTGCTGGCCCAACATCGTCCGGCGGGGCGTGGCGTGGTGCTTGCGCTGAGCCTCGAGCTCCTTGCGGACCTCGGCCCACAGCTTGCGTTCGGACCCGAGGAGCTTCTCGATCCGCGCGGCCTGCGCGCGCTTGTCGGCCAGCTCCTCCCGGATCGCCTCGATCTCGAGCTGCGCGAGGCGGTACAGGCGGAGGTCGAGGACCGCGTCGGCCTGGATCCCGGTGAGGGCGAACCGCGCGATCAAGCCCTTCGCAGCCTGCTCCCGGCCCGCCGACGCCCGGATGATCCGGATCGCGTCGTCGAGGCCGTCGAACACCAGCGCGAACCCCTCCAGGATGTGGATCCGCTTCCGGAGCTGCTCGAGGTCGTACGCGTACCGGCGGCGCACGGTCTCCAGCCGGAAGTCGAGCCAGTGCTCGAGGATCTGCTTCAGGTCGAGCCGAGCGGGGCTCGGGACGTCGCTGCCGGGGGTCGGGACGAGGGCGGTGAGGTTGACCGGCCAGGTCGTCTGGAGGTCGGTCCGCTTGAACAGGTAGGCCATCACGACCTCGGCGCTGGCCCCGGGCGCGAGATCGAGCACCACCCGGACCTCGTCGGTCGACTCGTCGCGGACGTCGACCACCTGCGGCAGGCGGCGGGTCCGGACCTCCTCCCCGATGTGCTCGACGATCTTGGCCTTGTTCTGCCCGAACGGCACGCTGTCGACGATCACCTGGCGGTGCTTGCCCTCGACGACCTCGGACCAGGTCGCGCGGACCTTGAGCGAGCCCTGCCCGGTCTCGTACACCGCGGCGAGCTCCTCCGGGGTGGCGAGCACCCGCCCGCCCGTCGGGAAGTCCGGTCCGTGGAGGACCTTCAGCAGGTCGCGCACGGTGAGCGACCGGTCGTCGATCAGCGCCACCGCTGCGTCGACCACCTCGCCGAGGTTGTGGGGCGGGATCCGGGTCGCCATCCCGACCGCGATCCCCTCGCTGCCGTTGACCAGCAGGTGCGGGAGCTGGGCCGGCAGCACCACCGGCTCGTTGCGCTGCCCGTCGTAGCTCGGGCGGAAGTCGACCGTCTCCTTGCCGATCTCGGACAGCAGCTCCTCGGCGATCGGCCGCAGGCGGCACTCGGTGTACCGCATCGCCGCCGGGGGGTCGCCGTCGAGCGAGCCGAAGTTGCCCTGCCCGTCGACCAGCGGCGCGCGGAGCGAGAAGTCCTGCGCCATCCGCACCAGGGCGTCGTAGATCGACTGGTCGCCGTGCGGGTGGTACTTGCCCATCACCTCGCCGACGACGCCGGCGCACTTCCGGTACCGGGACCCCGCCGCGAGGCCCATGTCGGCGTACATCGTGTACAGGATCCGCCGCTGGACCGGCTTGAGGCCGTCGCGGACGTCCGGGAGCGCGCGCGACGTGATGACGGACAGGGCGTACGACAGGTACCGGTCGGCGGTCGCCTGGTGGAGCGGCACGGACTCGATGGGCTGAGGCAAGGGGGCTCCGAGCAGGCGCAGAGGCTACCCGCCCCGGGACCGCGACACCAGGTCGACCCCGCGGACCGGGCGTGCGGAACGCGCGGGTGCTGCCGCAGGACGGGCCGACGACCGAGACGGGGCGCGGCGAACGCGCGCTGCCGAGGACGCGGCTGGGACGGGGTGCGGCCAGCGCTGCCGCAGGACCAGGCGGGCGTCGGGGTGGGCAC
>JBEBJW010001169.1:0-2897 GCA_040079715.1 Myxococcota bacterium
GGGGCTGACGTCGTCGGTCGCTGGTCCGCGGTGGATTGCCCGAGTGACACCGCCGGGGCAAGATCGGAGGGGAGGTTCGATGCTCGGGTGGCTCGCGACGGCGGCGATCGCGTTCCCCGGCGATCCGTGGGCGGCCGAGACCGCAGCTGCGCTGGCCGCTGCCCCGCCGGACGCCCGGGTCGAGCTGTTGACCGGGTGGGTCGTCGCCGAGCAGGACCCCCGGCGGCGCCAGGCCCTGATGGCGGTCGGGCGGCTCCGGGACGGGCTGACCGGCGACGCGGCCACGGTCGAGGCGTACGCCCGGTCGATGCTCGAGGCCGAGGACGCGGGCGCCCGGTCGTTCGTCGCGGCGGCGGCCGGGCTCGGGGCGGCGATCGGGGCCGACGGCGCACCGACGATCACCGTCGACCAGGCCCGCGCGCTGTACGCGGACCGCCGGGCGGCCCTCGGGTGGGTCGACTGGCGGCTGTGCTGGACCGACCCCGCGCCGCTCGGGTCGGCGCAGCTCCGGGCGGAGTGGAGCGGCGGACCGGTCGCGGATCCCCGGGGCGGCCCGCGTCGGGTGTTCGGCGAGACCTGCGTGTCCGAGCTCGGCTGGTCGCTGTGGCTCGGCGACGAGGTGGTCGACCGCGGGAGCCAGGTCGCGGAGCTGCTGGACGAGCCGCTGTGCGAGCCTCCGCCGGAGCGGATCACCGCCGCGGTGGTGATCGTCGGCTCCCCGGGCTCCGTGACGACGAACCAGGTCCTCCGTCCGACGGAGGCGCGGCCGTCGGACTGCTGGACCGTGGCGGAGGTCGGCGCGCTGGTCCCGGTGATCAACGATCGGCTCCGCGCCGAGCTCGGTCTGTCCGCCGAAGACGTGGCGACGGTCCCGGGGCCGGCGTCGGTCGCCCCGCGCCAGTGCAACCGCCCGCGCGACGAGTGGGTCGACCCGTGCGCGCGCGTCCCCGCAGGGCCATCGGTCGGCGCGGGCCGCTGATCGACCCGACCCGGGGCCGGCGGTCAGAACAGGAGCTTCACCGGCACCCGCGCGACCTTCCACGGGATCCGCACCAGCGCGGCGGCCAGGCGCACCCCCGCGATCGCGAGCCTCACCGGCAGCACCACCAGCAGTCGGACCAGCGCACGGATCATCCGTCCTCCTCGCCAGGTGGTACGGCGGGCGGGTCCGCTCGATTCACCTGCGTGATCGGATCGCCGCGCTTCCAACGTGACTCCGATCCGAGTTACCCTGGCGACCCGGAGGGACGATGTGGTGGCTGGCGGCCTGCGCTCCCGAATCCCCGCGTGACCCGTGGGTCGCCTCGCACCCCGTCGAGGACCCGTTCGACACGGTCCCCGGGCCGAGCAGCGACACCGGTCCGACCGGCGACGACCCCACTACCCCGCCGGCGCCGCTCGGGGCCGAAGGACGCCCGGTGTACCTCGTGATGCCGGACCGGTTCGCCGACGGTGACCCCGCGAACGACGGCGCGGGAGACCCCGGGTGCTTCGACCCGAACGACCCGTGGCGGTTCCACGGCGGCGACTGGCGGGGCCTCGCCGACCACGCGGACTACCTCGCGGCCCTCGGCGTGGGGGCGGTGTGGATCACCCCGCCGGTCGTCCAGGTCGGCTGCGGGTACCACGGGTACTGGGCCGATCTGACGGACCCGGACGACCGGGCGGTCGAGCCCGCCCTCGGCGCCGAGGCGGATCTCGCCGCCCTCGCCGACGCCCTGCACGCGCGCGACATCTGGCTGGTGCTCGACCTCGTCCCGAACCACGTGGGCCGCGGGGCGCGGATCGTCGACCAGCACCCGGACTGGTTCCACGACGACGCCGACTGCGCGGGGTCCGGCCAGCCCGACGTCGACTGCGCCCTGGCCGGGCTGCCCGACTTCGATCAGTACAACCCGGACGCCTCGGCGTACCTGGTGGACCAGGCGGTCGACTGGGTGACCCGGTACGACGCGGACGCCGTCCGGCTCGACACCGCGAAGCACCTGCCCGCCGACTGGCTCGGTGGCACCTGGGTCCCGGCCCTGCAACGGGATCGCGATCGGCCGGTGATCGGCGAGATCTTCGACGAGGGCGGCTACGACCAGATCGCGCGGTACCTCGACGCCGGGCTCCCGACCGCGTTCGACTTCCCGCTCCGCCGCGCCCTGGTGGACGCGGTCGGCCACGGGGGATCGATCGATCTCGTCGCGTCGCGGGTGAAGGAGAGCGTGGACCGGTTCGGGATCGACCAGGCGAACCGGATGGTCCACATGCTCGACAACCACGACGTCCCGCGGTTCACCGAGGAGGTCCAGGCCCGCCCGGCCGACGAGGTGGCGCGGCGGTACGCGATGGGGCTCGGGATCCTCGCGACCGCCCCCGGCGTCCCCCAGCTCACCTGGGGCGCCGAGCTCGGGATGCGCGGCGGCGGCGACCCCGACAACCGGCGGGACTTCCCGGACTGGGGCTTCGACCCGGCCACCCGGACCGGCGATCCGGACGGGTTCCTGGCGGACGTGGGGGGCACCTGGGAGACCACCCGCGGCTGGCTCGCGGTCCGCGCGCGCCACCCCGCGCTGTCGACCGGCGGGTACGGCGAGGTCTGGCGGCACAACGACACCGGGCCCGCGCTGTGGGTGTACTTCCGGTCGTCCGGGGAGGACCGCGTGTTCGTCGTGGTCCACGCCGGGACCACCGACTCGGGACCGGTCCGGATCCACCTCCAGCAGGCCAACGGGATCCCCGCCGCCGACAAGGCGGCGATGCCGGACGGCGTCCCGCTCGCGATCGAGCCGACGGATCCAGGCGTCGTCGGCGCGCGGGTCGAGGGCGGCGAGCTCGTGTTCGACGACCTCCCCGCCCTGTCGGTGATCGTGCTCGACGTCGGGTGACCGGGCGGACTGCACGGGGGGCGC
>JBEBJW010001170.1:0-2895 GCA_040079715.1 Myxococcota bacterium
CGATCCAGGGCGATGCCGTACTCCCGAGCGCTACGTACACGGTTCCAACGCCGCGATCACGCAGGACGTGAGGTGTCCAGGTGTCGAACCCGGGCGTCGTAGTACAGGTCCGACGTGTCGGTCCGCGCCGCCGTCTGGTGCAGCGCCCACCGCAACCGCCCCAGGCCGTCGTACTCGAACTGCCGCACCACGTCCCGCGCCGGGTCCGGGTGGTCCGTCTCCCACGACACCAGACCGCCCGTCACCGGGTCGTACGCCATCGACTCCGTCACCGGCGCAGGCAGATCCAGCACCCGAGACGGCACCTCGTTGAACCGCGTCGTCGCCGCGTACGTCCAGTGGCCTTCACCGTACCGGTACGCCTCCAGCGGGTTCCCCGACCCGTCGTACGCGTACCCCATCGTGTCGCCGCCCTGGAAGTACGTCGCCACCCGCCCCACGTCGTCGTACGTCCACTCGAACTTCTCGAGCGCGTCCACCTTCTTCCCAGTCCAGCCACCCGTTCGCCTGCCGGTGGTCGCGACCGTGCCCACCGCCATCGATCTCGGCGACCGTGAGCCCCCCGTGTAGTTGTCGTTGCGCGGCACGGTCCTCCACACAGAATCGCCGCCACGCCCGGGCCGTTCAGCCCCTGTGTCGACTGTTACGAATCCCTACCGTCCCAGGCTCGGCGACGCTGATCGAACCGCTCGCCCAGGTCAATCTCGTCTTCCGATGCTCGGAGTCGCCCCTTCTTTGCAGCAACGAACCAGGCGTACCATGCCTGCCCCAGGAACCGCAGCTCGGAGACGGACAGTGTCCTGTGTCCGGTCGCCAGTGCAGAAGCGAGGTCCTCCGCCTCGCCTTTCGACCAGCCCGTGATCGTGGTCATTTCCCCCGGAGAGAAGAACACCTTCTCAGCCAGCACGTCCGTCACGACCCGACCGAGCAGGGCCATTTCTTCGCGTGAAAGCTCCATGTCGCTGCCTCCCATCAGAGGTCGTCCCAGTAGTCGACGGGCTTCACTCCGTTCGCCCCTCGACGGCAGGCTGAGGTGGGTCCGGCCGCCGGGTCCATCGGCATCCCGGCACCGGATCCGAGCGGATCTCCACCCCCATCGACAAGCCGTCGGGTCCTGGCGTTCGACACGGAGCACCACGACGACGAGGTCCCGCGGTGGTCGAAGACGTCCCGGTACACGACGCCGGTCAGGTCCTAGATATTGCCAGAACCACCACTCCACCCTGTGCGGGCTCCCATGTCACCGTGTCCAATGCCCGACAGTACCGGTGCACGTCGGTCGCTCCAGTAACGTAGTTCTGCCACTCCACGAGGAGGCTCACAACCCCGTCCTTCACGACCAGGTCCAGTATGCTCGCGTCATCGTACGCTGCCTCGGAGCCTGCTTCAGGCTCGCTGGATCCGTCCGGGACCGGACCCACGATCCTCAGCGTCCCGGACTCCTGCCGAAGCAGGGCGTCGTCCTCGTACACGCTGACCATGCTGCACATGGCATCGAGTTGCGTCGAGGTCCGGGCCAAGTGGTCGATCACGGCATCATGGAACGCTCGGGCGACCATCCCGGTCCTCCAGGCAGATTGCCGTCGGGCCCTGTGTCGACGGTTACGAATCCCTACCGCCCACCGGTCCGTGCCGGGTGGCCTGTGCTCGAACGACTCCGTCCTCGCCGATCACGGACCACCCCGACAGGTGCGGCAACCGGCCGCTCTCGTAAACCGCCCAGTCGACGCCCATCCCATCCCGATCGCCCTCCACGGTCAGACGGGAGCCGTCCCGAAACCTCAACTGGAGGACGACCCCATCGACGCGGGCTTCCTGGATCGAGCCACCGTCGGATCGCTGGCGAACGAGCAAGGCGGCGAGCAGCGGCTGCGCGGGTTGGTTCGTGTGGACCGAGAATCCGGACAGCATCTCCTGCCAATTCTCCCCCTGGCGCAACAGCCGCGCCGAGCAATTGACGTTGAGCTCGACCACGGCTGGGTCGTGGGCCCGATCCGTCCCGTAGTGGTCCAGACGGAGCGTGAGTCCGGTGGAATATTCGAAGCCGGACATTTCTGCACCTTCGAGCATGTGCTTTACGACACCATCTACGTGACTCATCGATCGTTCACCTGACCAACCCGACCCGCTCGCACTCGAAGCGGAGGGTGACGGGTTCCGAATCACCGACCACAGGAACTCCCCCACCATACCCTGGGCATCGGTGTTCGTGTCCGCGAACTCGGGCATGGACTCGTCGACGACGGTCTCCGGATGGCTACGGCTGTTGGGCGCACACGTCCACGTCCCTGCACACAGCTACCACTGCGGCACCGTACGACGGTTCGATCAGGAATACGTACGCATCGGACGGGAGGGTCGTGACATCCAGTCCGAGTCGATCCTGAACGAGGGGAGGAATGTCGAACGCGGATCGCGCCTCGCCGACGGAGTGCACCCGAATGGCGTGGACGATGTTGCCTTCGCGAAATGCATCCATGTGGAAGGCCCTGACGCCGGACAGCAGCAGGACGTATCCGTCTCCTCCTGACGAACGCAGCACAATCTTGACGGAGGTGCCGCGGTTCTCCAGGGACACGCCTACCAACTCACCATCATGATGCGAGAAGCCGACCACCCGCCCCTGGGAATCGGTGTTGATCATGGTGTCTGCTCCGGTGGCGGAACGCCTGGGCCGCGGGGTGACGGCGGATCGCCGACGCGGGGAGTACGCGGTGGCCCACGGTCAGCGTTCAGGGGTGGCCCACCTCCTTCGGGGCGGCCCCAGTCGTGACAATGCTCCTTGCACCCCACGCCAGCCTCGTCTGGATGCCCCAACTCCCGGTCGGTGTTGGGATACCCGTCGTCACCATAGGAGCGACTCTGTGTTTGGCCCCGAGACGTAGACCCCGGTTC
>JBEBJW010001171.1:0-2892 GCA_040079715.1 Myxococcota bacterium
CCGGACGCCGATCGCCTCGACGTCGCCGCGCGCCTGCTCCGGCGCCATGTACGCCGGGGTCCCGGCGATCGCGACCGCCACCGCGGGCGGGCCGTCCCAGGTCGGATCCGGCCGGAACAGGCCCCAGTCGACCACCCGGACCTCGCCGTGCTCGCCGACCAGCAGGTTCGCCGGCTTCAGGTCGCGGTGGACCACCCCGCGCGCGTGGGCGTACCCGACCGCCTCCGCCGCCCGCTCGAGCCGGTCGATCAGCCGCCGCAGCTCGAGCCCGGACCGCCCGGGCTCGTCGTGGACCCGCCGGATCCCCGCCGCGAACGTCTCGCCGCGGACCTCCTGCATCGTGAAGTACGGGCGTCCGTCCGGGGTGAACCCGTGGTCGTGGACCGGGACGATCCCCGGGTGGGCGAGCGCGGCGGTCGCCCGGGCCTCGGCGACGAACCGCTCGACCACGTCCAGCCGGAGCGAGAGATCGGCGCGGACGAGCTTCAGCGCCACCTCCCGCCCGAGCACCCGGTCGTGGACCCGGCGGACCTCGCCCATCCCGCCGATCCCCAGCAGCCCGCGGTCCTCGTACCGGTCCGGCAGCGTCGGGGAGGCCTCCGGCGGCGGCGGACGGTCGCGCCACGCCGCCGTCAGCTCGTCGTCGCCGAACGTGCGCCCGAGCAGGGAACGCAGCTCGTCCGCGACCCCGGGGGCCACCGACAGGTCGGCCAGCAGCGCGGACAGACGGATACGATCCACGCCTCTCCCTGTACCACTGCGGTCCGCGATCCGAGAGCGGGTCGCCGGACTTCCCCGCCCGATCTGCGGTACCGTTCGACCAGGAGCCTCCGATGTCGCTGACCCTGTTGTGGTTCGTCACCCAGGCCTGGGCCACCGAGCTGAAGAGCCAGCTCAAGACCACCTGCCCTCCGTACAACCAGCCGTGCCTGAAGAGCATCTTGGACTCGGACTCCGAGATCGTGCCCCCGGATTGGCTGAACGCGGTCGACCGCGAGCTCGGCGGCCGCCTCGCGTACCTGGTGATCCACCTCACCATCCTCGAGGGCGCGGTCGACCTGTCGGTCCGCGGCGTCCCGCTCGATCTGCGCGCCGCGCGGGACCTCGGGCGCGGGTCGTACGACTGGTACATCCCGGTGACCACGACCGACCTCTCCCGCGGGATCGAGGTCGGGGTCGTGAACAACGGCCCGGACGAGCAGACCGTGTTCGAACTGTCGTACGACGGGGCCTGACCGTCGCGGAGGCGCGCCCACCGATGGAGATCCCCGGCCTGTCCGTGCTCGCCCGTCACTCGCCCGAGTCGGCCGACGGGTTGACCCTGTTCGTCCGCCGGCTCGTCAGCAGCGTCGACGCGGACCGGTGGGCCGCCGAGCAGGTCCGTCCGCTGGTCGAGGCCCACGCGAACGGCGACGTCCTCGGCGGCCTCGTGTCGCTGGTCCAGGCCGAGGCGCGGGCCGGCGAGGCGTGGGCCGTGCTGTGGACCGGCGACCCGACCGACGGCGCGGTGAGCTTCCGGGCGCTGGCCGGCCGCGGGCGCGCCCTGCCGGACCCGGACACCCTGTCGCGGACGTTGCTCGCGGCGGTGGCCCGGCGCGGGCGGGCGGTGTGGCTCGACGACGACGCCGAGCCGAGCCCGGTCGCCGCCGCGTCGTCGATCGTGACCCGCGAGGCGCAGCCCCACGGCGCGGTGCCCCTCGGCAAGCACGGCGTCGTGTACCTCGGCGGGACCGCCGATCGCCGCCCGGTGCCGCTGCGGTCCCGGCTGCGGATCGAGTCGCTGTGCCGGATCGCCGGCGGGTTCGTCGACGCGGCGCCGGACCCGCACAGCGTCCCGCCGATGGTCCCCGGGATGGTCGGGACCTCCCGGCCGATGCAGGAGCTCGCACGGACGATCCTCGGGTTCGCCGCGGTGCCGTGGCCGGTGCTGGTCCTCGGCGAGACCGGGACCGGCAAGGAGCTCGTCGCCCGGGCGCTGCACGACCTGTCCGCCCGCGCGACCGGCCCGTTCGTCGCGGTGAACTGCGCGTCGATCCCGGACGAGCTCGCCGAGTCGACCCTGTTCGGCCACGAGCGCGGGGCGTTCACCGGCGCGGATCGGCGTCGGGAGGGGGTGATCGAGCGGGCGAACGGCGGCACGCTGTTCCTCGACGAGGTCGGCGAGCTGTCGCCGCGGGTCCAGGCGAAGCTGCTCCGGGTGCTGCAGGAGAAGCGGTACGAGCGGGTCGGCGGCGACCGGGAGCTCGTGTTCGACGGGCGGATCGTCGCGGCGACCCTCCGGTCGCTCGGTCCGCACGACGTGGGGTTCCGGGCGGACCTGTTCCACCGGCTCGGGGCGTGCGTGGTCCGGGTGCCGTCCCTGCGGGAGCGCCGCGACGACCTGCGGCCGCTCGCTCGTCACCTGCTGGCGCGGGCCCGGGCGGAGCTTCCGGGGCTCCAGCCGGTGTCGCTGTCGGATTCGGCGCTGGCGGCGCTCGAGGCGCGCGACTGGCCGGGCAACGTCCGCGAGCTCGACAACGCGCTCAAGGCGGCGCTGGCGTCGGCGGTGGGGTCGGGCGCGCGGACCCTCGGGCCGGAGCACTTCCGCCCGCCGGGGGGCGAGCGCGCGGCGACGGCAGGATCGAGCCGGACGATCCAGCTCGCGGAGGCGGTGGTCCCGAACCGGCCGATCGAGCCGGACGGGGGGCCCGGGTTCCGGCTGGTCGGTCCGTCGGGCGACGAGGCGCTGCCGACCGAGCTCCACCCGGCGATCGAGCAGGTCCAGCGGGCGATGGTCCACGACGCGCTCCGGACCGCCGGCGGCAACCGGCCCCGGGCCGCCGCTCAGCTCGGGGTGAGCCGCCAGTGGCTCCACACCCTGCTCACGCGTTGGGGGTAGCGCCCCCGAACCCC
>JBEBJW010001172.1:0-2892 GCA_040079715.1 Myxococcota bacterium
CTGCCCGTCCCGCCCCGTCCGTTCTGGTCGGGGTCGGATCGGCGACACGGGCGTCGACTCGTGGTCCGATCCGGTCCGGTGCGCCGAGACCGGCGCGAGTCTTCCTTCGCGGGTTCGAGCGGCGATCCCCGGTGTCGGTTGCGCCTGGTTGGCTCATCGGCGTGCCTGGATGGGTCTGTTGTTGACGATTTTGCGATAGTTGGCTACCATCACGAGGACAAACTTCGGAGGATGGTCGTGAAGATAGGTGATTGGTGGCGGATGGCCGCGGCGGGCACGCTCGTCGCAATTTTGCCCCCCCCGCATCCGGATTCACCGAGGCCGAGTCGGACCCGACGGTGACGGTGAGCTGGGCCGGAGACCAGATCGTCGTGTCGTCCCGCGTCGAGCTGGACCTTCGGTTCGAGCTGCGGGTGGAGCACGGAGACGACGACGTGTTCGTCGACCAGGGATCAGCGCCCAATGGAGCGCGGTGAGCACCTCGAACGGGGTCCGGTGATGTGGATGTTCGTCGCGGTCGCGTGCCGCACCCGCGGCGTGGCGGGGACCACCGAGCCGACGCCGCTCGAGCTCGACGGCGACGGCGACGGGTGGACCGGCCTCGACGGCGACTGCGACGACGCGGACCCCTCGGCGTTCCCGGGGGCCGCGGATCCTGACGATGACGGGGTGGACCGCGACTGCGACGGGGTCGATCGGGGGTCGATCCCGCTCGGGGGGTTCCCGTCCGCCACGCTGACGGCGGCGGACGGCGGGTACGCGTTCGGGCTGCTGTTGACCGCCGGCGAGGTCGACGGGACCGCTGGCGCCGAGCTGCTCGTCGGCGGCCAGGCGTTCTACGAGGATAGCTACGAGGGGTTCCTGACCCCGCTTTCCGGCGCGGTGGTGTTGCTCGACGGGCCGGACCTCGCCGAGGCGGCGCGGTGGGACGGACGGAGCGGGCGCCAGCTCGGGACGGGGGCGGCGCTGAGTACGTCGTTGACGGGGTCCCCCTCCGCCGTGTCGTTGGACATCCAAGGGGCGTGGGTCATCCCGATCGACGCGCCGAGCGGGCCGGTGGTAGACGCTGACGCCCTCCGGCTCCTGGACGACCAGGACAGTTACGTCACCAACAACTTCGGGGTCGCGTCGATCGACATCCTCGGAGGTGACGGCGTCGATGACCTGCTCGTCGGCTGTAGCCCCGGGTCGTTCGAAGACTACGAGGTCTCGGTCTGTGTGGTGGGAAGGCCCACTGACCGCGCCGCTCACGTTCGACCAGGTCGACACGGTGATCGGTCCGGCACAGGACCTGTTGGGGCTCGTCGGCGCGGACTTCGACGGCGATGGCCTGACGGATCTGGCCGCCGGCGCCGACTACGAGGCGGCGTTCGCCGGCGCCGCGTACGTGTTCTCCGGACCCCTTCCGAGCGGGGCGGTGCCGGTCGAGGCCGCAGCCGCGGGGTGGATCGGGGAGAACCCGGGTGACTTCTTCGGAGTGACCGTCGCCGCGGCGGATCTCGACGGGGACGGAGCGGATGAGCTGCTCGCCGACGCCATGGCCTGGCCGGGTGGCGGGTTCGCGGGCGCCGAGCGGCGCGGTCGGCTGTACGGGCTGACCCTCGACACCCCGACCCTCGCCGACGCGGGGCTGGTGATCGACGGCGACCCCGGGTACCAGCACCTCGGCCAGGCGGTCGCGGCCGGCGACTTCGACGGCGACGACATCCCGGACCTCGCGGTCAGCAGCCCGTCCCAGCGCGGCCTCGACCCCACGCTGCCCGGGCGGGTGCTGGTGTGGTTCGGGCCGGTGTCCGGTCACCACACCGCCGCCGACGCCGACCTGTCGTACGCGGGGGAGCGCCCGGGAGACAACGCGGGCTACACGCTCGCCGCGGCCGATGTCGACGCGGACGGGACCGACGACCTGGTGGTCGGGGCGCCGTTCAGCGACGAGGTCGCCCGGGACGCCGGCGAGGTGTACCTGCTCGCCGGTCCGCTCGGTCGCTGACCGTCGAGCGACGTCAGCGCTCCGGCGACCGGCTGCAGCTACCGGTCCGGGGTCAGGCGCCGGAGCGGCTGCGGGAGCTCGGACGCCTCGATCAGCACCGACCGGACGAACGCCGGGGCGATCCCGTCGGCGTCGTAGTGGCTCCGGAGCAGCGGGCGGCGGGTCCCGCACACCCGGATCCCGAGCAGGCGCGCGAGCCGGAGCATCGTCCGCTGCCCGGCGACCTCCACCGCGGTCTCACACCCGAGCAGCCGCAGCGTCCCCACCCCGAGCCGCGACAGCACGCCGTCGGCGGCCAGGCTCTCGAACCACCGGGCGACCGCGGGGTCCATCAGATCGACCGGGGTGGCACCGAGGCGCAGGAAGTGGTGGTCGCGGGTCGAGTGGCCCATCAGGTCGAGCGTGGCCGCCGCGGTCCCCCCGTCGGCCTCGCGCTCGAGCGCCGCCCGGACCTCGGCCAGCGACGAGACCCGGTGGAGGGCCGGGTCGCGCGCGAGCCGAGCGTCCACCGTGTCCGCGGCGTCGGCCGAGATCAGGTGGAGACGTCCGGGCCGCGCCATTGTCACGCGCCCGACATCGGTGGGAGCTTCGGGGACGCGAGCGCCATCACCGCCAGGGTGGTGGCGAGCGCGGCGCCGGCGTTCAGCGCGGCGACGACCTGCCGGGCGCGGGGATCGGACTTCGGCTCGGGGTGGGTGCGCACGTCAGTCTCCCTGGAACGGTGGGAGCTTCGGGGACGCGAGCGCCATCACCGCCAGGGTGGTGGCGAGCGCGGCGCCGGCGTTCAGCGCGGCGACGATCCGCCGGGCGCGGGGATCGGACTTCGGTGCGGGGTTGGTGCGCATGTCACTCTCCTTGCATCGGTGGGAGCTTCGGGGACGCGAGAGCCATCACCGCCAGGG
>JBEBJW010001173.1:0-2891 GCA_040079715.1 Myxococcota bacterium
GCCCACCCTCCCGCGTTACGCGTCCCGGGTCAGCGGAGGAGCCGGAGATGGCGCAGGAGCAGGGGATCACGCCCCGCGCGGTCGACTACAGCCAGTGGTACCTCGACGTGATCGAGCGCGGGAAGCTCGTCGACGACTCGCCGGTCCGCGGGTGCAAGGTCCTCCGACCGCACGGGTACGGCATCTGGGAGAACATCCAGCGCGAGCTCGATGCGCGGTTCAAGGCCACCGGCCACGAGAACGCGTACTTCCCCCTGTTCATCCCGGTGTCGTTCCTGTCGAAGGAGGCGGAGCACGTCGAGGGCTTCGCGAAGGAGTGCGCGGTCGTCACGCACCACCGGCTGCGGGCCAAGGCCGGCGGCGGGGTCGAGCCCGATCCGGACAGCATGCTCGAGGAGCCGCTCGTCGTCCGCCCCACGTCCGAGACGATCATCTGGCACATGTACGGCCGGTGGATCGACTCGTGGCGGGATCTGCCGATCCTGATCAACCAGTGGGCGAACGTCGTCCGGTGGGAGATGAAGACCCGGCCGTTCCTGCGGACCGCCGAGTTCCTGTGGCAGGAGGGCCACACCGCCCACGCCACCTCCGACGAGGCGGTGTTCGAGACCCGGCGGATGCTCGACGTGTACGCCGCGTTCGCCGAGGAGTTCCTCGCGGTGCCGGTCCTGAAGGGGCGGAAGACCGCCCGCGAGCGGTTCGCCGGCGCGGTCGACACCTACTGCATCGAGGCGATGATGCAGAACGGGTGGGCGCTCCAGGCGGGCACCAGCCACTTCCTCGGCCAGAACTTCGCGAAGGCGTTCGACGTGACGTTCCAGAACGTCGCCGGCGCCCGCGAGCACGTGTGGGCCACCTCGTGGGGCGTCTCCACCCGCCTGATCGGCGCGGTCGTGATGACCCACTCCGACGACGAGGGGCTCGTGCTGCCCCCGAAGGTCGCGCCGGTCCAGGTCGTGATCGTGCCGGTGTACAAGAACGAGGAGCGCGCCACGGTGCTCGAGGCGGTCGAGGGGCTGTTCACCCAGCTCAAGGCCGCCGGGTTCCGGGTCAAGGTCGACGACCGGGACAACCTCCGGCCCGGCGCGAAGTTCTTCGAGTGGGAGCAGAAGGGCGTGCCGCTCCGGCTCGAGGTCGGCCCGCGCGACGTGGCGAAGGGCCAGGCGTTCGCCAAGAAGCGGACCGGCGGCGACAAGTTCGCCGTCCCGTTCGACGGGGCCGAGGCTCAGGTCCGGACCGTGCTCGACGCGATCCAGGCCGAGCTGCTCGACCGCGCGCGGGCGGCGCGCGAGGCGCGGACCTACGCCGTCGGGTCGTGGGACGAGTTCTGCGAGAAGATCGAGTCCCAGCCCGGGTTCTACAAGGTGCCGTGGGGCGGCGACGACGCCGACGAGGACAAGGTCAAGGACGCGACCCGGGCCACGATCCGGTGCCTGCCGCTCGAGTCGGACCCGGTCGACGGCCTGGTGTGCCCGCTGACCGGCAAGCCGGCGCGGGAGTGGGCGATCTTCGCCCGGGCGTACTAGTCCGTGCAGCTCGCGATCGTCCTCGCGACGGTCGACCGCCCCGACGCCGTCCGGCGGGTGATCACGGACGTGCGCGGGCAGCTCCGGCCCGGCGACGAGCTGGTGGTGATCGACCAGTCCGCCACCCCGATCGAGGCGCCGGACGTCCGGGTGATCGCGCGGTCCGAGCGGTCGCTGCCGGCGGCGCGGAACGCCGGGATCGCGGCGACCACCGCGCCGATCGTCGTGTTCTTCGACGACGACGTGGCGCTCCACCCGGGCTGCCTCGACGCCCACCGGGCCGCGTACGCGGATCCGACCGTCGGTGGGGCAGTGGGGCGGATCGTCGAGGCGACCCTCCGGCCGAACGCGCGGTCCACCACCAACCGGGTCGGTCGCACCGGGCGGATCCGGACCCGCCTCGACGGCGACGCCGAGGTCGCGATCGAGACGCTGAAGGGGGCGAACATGAGCCTCCGCCGCCAGGCGCTCGCCGAGGTCGGCCCGTTCGATCCGGCGTACCTCGGGACCGCCCTGCTCGAGGACGCGGACCTGTCGACCCGGGTCCGGCGGGCCGGGTGGGCGCTCCGGTACCTGCCGACCGCGGCCGTCGACCACCACCACCTGCCGACCGGCGGCGTCCGGACGCCCGATCCGCTCCGGTGGCGGTTCTACAACACCGGGTACTTCGTCCGTCGCCACCACCGACGGGCGCTCGACCCGCTGGTGGTCGCGACCCACGCCGCGATCGCCGTCCGAGCTGCGCTCCGCGCCCGGGAGCCCGCCGTCGCGCCCCGGCTGTTGGCGGCGTTCGTCCGCGGGTGGCGCCGGGGCGCCGGCCCGTGACGGTCGCCCCCGGACGGGCGCCGGCCGTGCGGTTCACAGCGCGAAGTCGTAGCTGAACGTCAACACGCGGCCGTCGAGCTTCAGCGCGCAGTTCGCGTCGCCGCACGGGATCGACCCGTCCGCGCCGACCGTCACGCCCGGCTGGAGCGACATCGTCCACGTCGGCGGGTAGGCCGTCTTCGCCCGCCCGAGCGCGGCGATCGCAGTCGCCACCAGGTCACCGCCGCCGTCCACCGGCGCGACCTCCCAGGTCTCACCGATGTGGGCGCAGCCGGCGCGCACGATCCGCAGCTCCGTGCCGTCGTCGTACCGGACCCGCTCGATCAGCCGGTTCGTCTCTCGGCGGACCTTCGGGGGCTTGGCCGCCCCGGGCTGCGACCCGTCGAGCACGGGCTTCATCCCGGCGATGTCGAGGGCGCAATCGGCCGGGCGGGGCTCTCCCGCGCTCCGCTCGAGCTTCGGCAACAGCGACGGACCGCCGTCGTGGTCGTCGCCGTCGCTCCCGGGTGAGGGGGCGGCCGGGGTCGGCTCCGGCCGCCC
>JBEBJW010001174.1:0-2887 GCA_040079715.1 Myxococcota bacterium
GCGAGGGGAGTGCCCGAGAGAAAGATCGGGCACGATCGACGATACCGCCTGCGTCGACGGGGTGCAACGGTTCGGTTGTATGTCGCGTGCCGGTGCAGTAGAAGCCGGTTGGAGGAGACGATGATTCGGTCCCGCAACGTGGCGCTCGTCGCTGGGCTCGGCGCGCTCGCGGTCGTCGCGTGCCACAAGGTCCCGTACACCGGTCGGGTCCAGTACAACCTGGTCCCCGACAGCATCATGCGCGGCGTCGGCCAGTCGTCGTACCAGTCGACCCTGTCGGACTCGAAGGTCGAGAAGACCGGCGAGGACCACGACATCCTGGTCAAGGTCGGCAACAAGATCTCGAAGGTCGCGAACCAGCCGGACTACGAGTGGAAGTACTCGCTGATCCAGGACGACGCGACGATCAACGCCTGGTGCATGCCGGGCGGGTACATCGCGTTCTACACGGGGATCCTCCCGGTCCTGCAGCACGAGGCGGGGATGGCGTTCGTGATGGGCCACGAGGTCGGTCACGCGACGGCCCACCACGGCGCCGAGCGGCTGTCGCAGCAGCTCACGTTGATCGGCGGCCTCGCCGGGCTCGAGCTGTACATGGCGAGCTCGACCAAGATCGACGCGAAGGCCCAGGCCGCGATCCTCGCCGCGCTCGGGGTCGGGGCCGAGCTCGGGGTGATCCTGCCGTTCTCGCGGACCCACGAGTCCGAGGCGGACGTGATCGGCCTGATGTACATGGCGCAGGCCGGGTACCCGCCGAAGGAGTCGATCCCGCTGTGGGACCGGATGTCGGTCGCGAGCCCGGGCTCGATCCCGGTGTTCCTGTCGACCCACCCGTCGAACGACGCGCGCCAGGCGAACCTCAAGGAGTGGATGCCGCAGGCGACCAAGAAGTTCGAGCGGTCGAAGCTGCCGTACGACACGACCAAGGTCGAGTGGGCCGGGCTCGGGTCCGGGAACAAGGCCGGCCAGCACCCGTGATCGCTGCGGCGACGGTGGGACCGCGTTAGAGCCCGGGGCGGTTCGCGCGTTCGGTGCGCGCGACGTTCCAGGGGTCGTTGTCATGGGCATCCTCGAGCGGATGCGGTCCGGTTCGGACTCGACGTTCATGCAGGTCGTGATGGCGCTGATCGTCATCTCGTTCGTCGGGGTGTATTCGCGCACCGACGGCGACCGCAGCGGCGTCGTCGCCACCGTGAACGGGGTGAAGATCCTCGACACGGCCTACGGGCGGGCGTACCGCAACGAGCTCCGCGGCGCCGAGCAGCAGCAGCAGCGCACCCTGTCCGACGCCGAGCAGAAGCAGCTCGGGGAGCAGGTCCGCCAGCGGCTGATCGAGCGCGAGGTGATGCTCCAGGAGGCGAAGCGCCTCGGGCTCGAGGTGTCGGACTCGGAGATCGCCCGGCAGCTCCTCGGGATCCCGTTCCTCCGGGGCACCGACGGGAAGTTCGACCCCGAGGTCTACGCCAAGTTCCTGAAGCGCCAGCAATACACCAAGGCCGACTTCGAGGAGACGATCCGTCAGGATTTGCTCCGGGCCAAGCTCCAGCAGCTGGTGTACACCGGGGCGAGCCTGTCCGAGCCGGCGATCCGCGAGACGTTCATCGAGCAGTCCACCCGGGTCGACCTGAACGTGGTGCGGGTCCGCCCGTCGGCGTTCGAGTCCGAGGTCGCGATCACCGACGCCGACCGCACCACCTGGCTCGCCGAGAACGAGGCGCTGGTCCAGGAGAACTACGACCGGGACCTCGAGCGGCTGTACAACCACCCCGAGCAGGTCCACCTCCGGATGATCCGGCTCGCGCTGGTGAAGGACGGCCTGCCGCTGTCCGAGCTGGTGCCGAAGATCAACGACCTGCGCGACCAGGTCACCGCGGGCGGCGACATGGGCGAGCTCGCGAAGCGGTGGTCCGAGGACCCGTCGGCCGCGGCCGGCGGCGACCTCGGGCTGCGGCCGGTGGCGCAGCTGTCGTCCGAGGAGACGAAGTCGATCGACGGGTTGAAGGCCGGTGAGCTCAGCCGGGCCGTGGTCACCGACCGCGACGTCCGCCTGATCCGGGTCGAGGAGCGGATCGCCCCGAAGGTCGACACGATCGACGAGGTCCGCAACACCATCGCCGACGGGCTGATCCGGGCCGAGCGGGTCCCGGTGCTGGCCGCGAACTTCGCCGAGCAGGAGCTGCTGCCGAAGTGGAAGGAGACCGGGGCGCCGCCGGAGGAGCTCCTGGCACCGCACGGGCTGTCCGCGCGCCCCACCGGGCCGATCCCGACCACCGGGGGCGGCAATCCGTTCGCGCCGCCCCAGCGCCTGCTCGACGCCGCGC
Source organism: Myxococcota bacterium (assembly GCA_040079715.1). Classification (GTDB taxonomy): domain Bacteria; phylum Myxococcota_A; class UBA796; order UBA796; genus JACKER01. The sequence continues at coordinate 2,322 of JBEBJW010001174.1, forward strand.
GGACCGCCGCCCTCGGCGCGGTGTTGCCCGAGGTGTACGAGGCGGGCGGGGTGATGTACGTCGCCCAGCTCACCAATCGGATCGAGCCGGACCTGTCGGAGTACGAGGCGCAGAAGACGCGGATCAGCGAGGCCGTGCTGCTGTCGCGGCGGCAGGAGTTCTACACCGCGTGGATCGACGACCTGAAGAGCCAGGCCAAGATCCAGTAGGGTCCCGGCGCCCGCTCCCGGTGGCGTGACAAAAGGTGACATCACCCGGACCCGGAACCGGGCGTGGATCGGTCATCGCGGTTCGACGGCGTCTTTCGATCCCGGCGGGAGGTCTTGACACTCCAACTTCCGACCTCCAGAGGTGCCTGAACCATGCGGGGATGATCGGCATGCGCTTTACGCGATCGCGCTCATCGGTATACCTTTCGGTCGAGGCCACGGGTGTCCCCGGGTCGAGACGCGGGCGCGTCCCTCCCCAAGTCCACGGCCTCGCTCCAGGTTCCTCTCGCCGGCTCTCCACCGGCTCCCCGATGAACCTCCCCCGATGAACCTCCCCGATCGAGCGCGCCCGCGTCT
>JBEBJW010001175.1:0-2885 GCA_040079715.1 Myxococcota bacterium
GAGAAGGTGCCATCGTTGCCGGTGAAGGTCGTGGCGAGCGTCGCGGTGTGTCGCTCCGGACGGGTCAAGGTCACGCGCGCGTCGCGCACCGGGCCGCCGAGCAGGTACGGCTCGCCGTGGGTCACGCCGATCGTGGCACCCCAGTACCGGTCGCGGACCTCGAACAGGTCGAGCCCGACCGGTCGGGTCAACACCGTCTCGGTCCCGGCGAGCTGGCTCCGGTGACAGCGGATCGCGGCCCACTTCCGGTCGTACACCCCGCTCACGTCCACCACCAGGTCCGCCCGGGTGTCGTGCCGCTCGGGGTACTGGAGCCACCGGAGCGGCCGGAACGGAGGGCCGAGGTCCGGGCGATACCGGGTCAACCCAGCGAAGAACGCCGCCTTCTGCGCCAGGCGTCCGAGGGCCGCGTGGTCCGGGTGGCGGGCCTCGGTCCACGGCGCCACCGCCAACGTCGGGCGGTGCCGGCGGATCGCCCCGACCACCGCCGCGAGCTGGTCCGGGTCGACGTCCGACAGGCCGCCGTCGGGCAGGCCGAGGTTGTCGCGCGCCGCCAGCCCGAGGACCTCGGCCGCGGCTGTCGCCTCCGCCGCCCGGATCTCGGGGGTCCCGTTGGTCGCGCACTCGCCGCGGGTCGCGTCGACCACGACCACCGCCTGACCCGCGACGGCGGCCCGCGCGATCCATCCGCCGCAACAGAACTCCACGTCGTCGGGGTGCGCCCCGAACACCACCAGGTCGACGGTCACGGCCGGAGCTCCCGCTCGGACCCGTCGAACGGGACGACCGCGGCGAGGATCGCGTCGACGAACGCGTCGCCGTACCGGGCCCCGAACGTCGGCCAGCCGAGCACCCGCTCTTGGGGCTGCCCGTCGGGTCGGAGCCGCGCCAGCAGCCGGTCCAGTCGATCCACCGCCACCTCGTCCCGCGACGCGCGGATCCGCCGGTATCGCCCCGCGAGCCGCCCCGCCGCCCGGGCGATCGTCGCGCGGGTCTTGGCGATCGCCCGCTCGAGGTCCGCCGGAGCGGCGCCGGACGGATCGGCCTCCGCCGCGAACCGGTCGAGCAGCTCGGTCGACGCGCCCACCAGCGCCCGCGCGATCGCGTCGGGATCGGGGCCCTCCCCTCCCCGCTCGCCGAGCAGCCGGTCCCGGGGCTCGCCCAGCCGATCGACGGTCAACCCGAGGCGGTCGAGCAGCCGGCGGGCGGGATCGTCCACCACCCGGAACCGCGCGCGCGGCACCACCAGCGGCATCGCCAGGTCGAACGCGGCGTAGATCGGCGGCAACTGCGCGAAGTACGCGATCTCGCCCGGTCCGCCGACGTACGCGACCGTCGGGAGCAGCGTGTCCTGCAGGATCGGCCGCAGCAGCGCGGACGTCGAGCACCACCCGGCGAGGACCGTGTCCCGCGGCACCACCCGGTCGGCGCCGACCAGCCGGAACCCGTCGCGGTCGGCGTCACCTCCCCCTGCCGTGTCTCCGCGCGGCTCGACCCGGTGGCGCGGCCCCGACGGCCCGTCCGGGTGGAAGAACGACAGCGGCGCCCCCGGTCTGACGTGGACCTGGACCGCGATCCCGGCGGCTCGGAGGGCGTCGACCCGGGTCTGCGCCGCCGCCGACACCGCCGCGGCCCGGTCGATCGCCCGGCGGTGGACCGGACGGGCCGCCGCCGCGATCCGCGGATCCGACGGATCGACCACGACCAGCCCGTGACGGGCGAACAACGCCTCGATCAGCGCGCGGAACGCCCGATCCGGCGAGGTCCCCGGGGTGTACGCCCGCCGGAGCAGCCCGACGACCGCGTCGGCGTGGGGCGCCCCCGCGATCACTGCGTCGATCGCGTCCACCGCCTCGCCGATCGCCGCGGGGTACCGCCGGGCCGCGATCGATCGGCCCGCGTCGGCCGGATCGCCGGGCACGGTCACCGTCCGGGTCCGCCCGTCCGGGCCGAGGACGGTGCACGAGGCGATCTCGTCGTAGTCGTGGTCCTCGTTCTGGAGCCAGAACACCGGCACGCACGGCCGCCCGGTCTCGGCGGCGAGCTGGCGGGCGTCGACGATCGCGGCGGCGGCCTTGTACAGGGTGTACAGCGGCCCGCCGAACAGCCCAGCCTGCTGCCCGGTGACCACCGCGACCGCCCCCGGAGCGGCGAGCGCGTCGCGGGCGGCCTCCTGGGCCGGGTGGACCGGGGCGAGCGCCTCGAGGACCGCCGGATCGACCGCTCGCTCGGCCGCGATCCCGGCGGCGACGGCGCGAGCGTGCGGGTCGTCGAACGCCCGCGGGAGCAACGCCACCGCCACGGGATCGCCCGCGAGCCAGCGGGGGGTGAACGCGACCGGTTCCATCGGGTCCTCGAACCGGCGTCCGCGCACCGGGCGTCCCCACATGGCGCCTTCCCGTGCCCGGCGACGGTCTCCAGCCGTCACGATGTGTCGTCGCCCCTGAACGGGCCACCCGGACCATCGTACGGTGCCCGGCCGAAGGGGAACCGACCGATGACCGGGTGGCTGCTGCTCACGCTCGCGACCGCGCGGCTGCTCGACTATTCGGGCGCGCGGCACCACAAGCTCGCGGCGGCGGTCGAGTTCATCCACACCGCAACGCTCCTGCACGACGACGTCGTTGATGAAAGCTCCCTGCGGCGCGGTCGCACGTCGGCGCATCAGATCTGGGGCAACGCGGCCAGCGTGCTTGTGGGCGATTTCCTCTTCGCGCGCTCGTTCACCCTGATGGTCGACGCCGACGATCTCTCGGTGCTCGCCGTGCTCTCCAACGCTTCGAGCACGATCGCCGAGGGTGAGGTGCTGCAACTCTCCAGCGCCAACGACGCGAGCGCGTCGCTGGACCACTACATGCGCATCATCTCCGCAAAGACTGCGGCGC
>JBEBJW010001176.1:0-2884 GCA_040079715.1 Myxococcota bacterium
CGCGGCGGCTGGTCCGGTACGCGGAGCGGATGGTCGAGGCGGAGGCGTGTCGGGGTCGGGAGCGCACGTCGGCGACGGCGGCGCTGCGGCGGGCGCAGATCGCGCTCAACCAGGTGGGCGGGGACGCGCCGAGGACGGTCCGGCGGGTGAGCGAGGAGGTGGCGCTGGCGGCGGCGAAGGCGGCGAGGTCGTGCGCGGCGGGGCAGCTCGCGTTGCCGGCGTCCCCACCGTCGACGAAGCCGCGGCGCCGGAAGTCGACGGCGGCGGCCGATCCGGAGAAGGACCAGGCGCTGCTGCAAGCGTTCACCAGCGCCATCGCCGATGCGATGGGTCAGGTCCAGGTCGAGGAGGCGGGATCCCAGGCTCCGGTCCCACCGGCGAGGACCGGGTCGAGGAAGCGGCGGGCCGCGGCGAAGGCGTCGGAGAGCGTAGTCCACGGGAGCTGATCGGCGCGGGCCATCTCGGCGTACGGCGCGTCCCACCAGTCCGGTGGGGCGGGGAGCTGCGCCGGGACGAGGTGCACGGAGCGGTGGTCGAACGTCCGCGCGATGGCGCGGGTCAGATCGGTCGCGGCGATTGCGCGGACCTGCGCCAGGAGCCCGAGATCGGGGAGGTCCTTGATCCGCGAGTTCGGGCGGGAACGGGGCATGGTGTAGGCATGCAGCTTCTCGGCGACGTGGGCCTCGAGCGGGTACACCCGGAACTGCGCGGGCGGGATCTCGACGAACTCGAGCCACGGCTCGCCGGTGACCACGTCGGGCGTGCCCTCGTAGGGCTCCGCGAGGGCGACGTCGACGCCGAACGGCCGGGCGTAGACCTTGCCGGCGAGGCGCGGCTCGACCCGGAACCGACGGCCCTCGTACAGCATGCCCTCCGCGTCGAGCACGGGGTGGTGCGGGTCGGGCGCGACCAGGTACTGGAGGTGGTCGCCGAGGTCGGCGCGTCCGGCGGCCTGGAGTCGAAGCAGCACGCCGTCGGGGTCGCCCACCATCCGCAGGTCGACGTCCTTGGTGGTCCGGGCGCGGTCGAGGCGCAGCTCGAGGACGAGCCCGCCTTTGAGGACCACGGAGGCGTCGTTCGCGAACAGCCGCGCGAGGAACCGATCGAACACGAGGAGCTGGCGGATCCGCTGGAGCTCGGCGCTGCCGCCAGCGGAGCGGTCCCGCAGCCGCTGCTCGAGCGCCGCCTTGAACGCGGCCGGCGTGCCGTACTTCATCCGACCTCCGACGCGGTGAACAGCCCGCGAGCGATCCCCTCCCGGACCGCCTGCTCGACGAGCTCGGGCGACACGTGGTCGACGACGCAGTCCCGGACGGTGCGAGCGGGATTCGTCACCGGGACGTGTCCGATCCAGGTTCGGTCGTCCGTCGAGAGGTCAGCGAAGTGGGGAGCGACCTCGACCGGGATCCGGAGGCGGCGGGTGCGCCACGAGGCCGGCAGGGTGAGGTCGACCTGGCTCGGGAGCACGTCCGACAGCTCGTGGAGCGCGAGCGCTGAGCGGTGGCTCACGACGCCCTCTCGGTCGGACCAGAGCCAGAGCTCGACGAGCTGCTCGTCGTCGGCGGGCGGGAGGTGGCGGACGCGGTAGATCCCTCGCCGAGGGCGGTGGATCCGGCCTCGCTTCAGGTGGTGGATCAGGAGCTCCGGCGAGAACCCGAGGTCCTCGGCCTGTGCGGTCGTGAAGTACCCGGCCTGGCCGACTGCGAGGTCGAGGAGTGCGTCCCAGTCTGGCCGGAGCTCAGTCACGCACAAAACCTAAGCATCACTTAGGGTTGGTGCAACCGGTCCACGCCCGAGGCTTACCCGGCCGCGATCCGAGCGAGCGCGGCGTACCGCAACAGCCGACCGCCGAACCACGTCGCGACGACGACCATGCGGCGCCCGCCGACGCCGGCGGTGACGAGCGCCGATCCGAGCGCCGTCCCATCACACCCCACGACCGCGACCGCCGCGAGCAGCGCCCACCTTTGCGCCCGCGCTGCCGAAGGAAGCGCCAGCCCCGCCCTCGCGTCCGACGGTGAGCCCGAGCTCGGCGAACAAGGCCAACGCCGCCCTGACGCGGACCACCGAGGGCAACGTCCGCACGAACGGAACGCCGCCGGCATCGGAGGTTGCTTGTGTCGCCACGATCCGTCATACCATGTGCGCGTTCGGCCGTGGTACGCAGTGCCACCGAGGCGATGATGGGCGTGTCCCAGAGGAGTGCAGCGTCGGATGCGAGACCGGACCGGGCTCGTGCGGCTGGGCGTGTGCTCTCAGGACGAGGCGTTCACCGCCATGCGCCGGTCGCTGTCAAGGGGCGGCCGATGGAAGGGATTGCGCATGCCGATGGAGGTGGGTGCTGTGCTACGGGGAGGGAAAGGACTGTGGCGGATCAGCGCAAGCCAGCAGAGATGCTATAGCCCTTGCGTGCACAGCTCCGTGCTTTCAACGAAGATGTTTACGGTGCAAGTATACTTCCCTAGGATTGCGAAGTCAGGGTCGTCCATGCATGTATCCTGGATTACGCGCGTGTTTCCGTCCTTGTAGAGCGTCATTGCGATCCACTGGCGGTCTGCACCATCTTCGCTTACCGATGTCCAGCCAGCCTCACGGAGCGACGCACTCAAATTGAGGTAGCTCCTATGGGCGGAGTCGCTCGGATCGTCGCTGAGGAGCGTCACGTCAGTCACTCGAAGCTGATTGTTCGTGTAGCCGACTTGAAAGTTGATCTTGTGCGCAACGCCATTGCATAGCGTGACGCCAATAGCACCTTTTTCGCCGGCGATCTGTGTGATCTTGTAAGCAGGACCGTTGTTGTACGTCGGCCACCCTGTCGTATTGATCCTTGTGCCTAGTGTAAGCCCACCGAGTGAATCCGGTTGAGGCTTCGCGGGAGCCGGGG
>JBEBJW010001177.1:0-2883 GCA_040079715.1 Myxococcota bacterium
GAGCAGGTACGCCGCGAGCGCGAGCTCGACCCACACGAGGCCGCGGTCGGTCACCCGGTAAACCGCCCCGGCCACCCCGCCGTGCTTCGGGGTCCGGACGAACGTGCCGACCGGCCCGACCAGCCCCTGGACCACCGCCCGGCTCTGCGAGGCCGCCATCCCGAGCCCGAGCGCCAGCACGGCCGGGAGCCGCGCGAGCCGCCGCCGCGTGTCGCCGGCCCCCGCCCCGACGATCGCGGTCGCGTAGAACACGACGAACGGCAGCACCGCGAACACGAACAGCACGAGGTCGACCTGGATCAGCCGCTCGACGTGCGCGTCCGGTTGCATCCGGGCCGCGACCGCCCACGGCAGCAGCAACGTCAACACGACCACCAGCGGGTAGCTGAAGTTCGCCCCGAGGTGCGCGGTGGCCTCGATCTTGACGGGGAGCGGCGCCGGCGAGCGCCAGATCGCCCCGAGCAGCTTGCGCGCGGTCTGGATCGACCCCTTCGCCCACCGGTGCTGCTGGCTCTTGAACCCCGCCATGTCCGGGGGGAGCTCGGCCGGCGCGACCACCTCGGGCAGGTACACGAACCGCCACCCGGCGAGCTGGGCGCGGTACGACAGGTCGAGGTCCTCGGTCAGCGTGTCGTGCTGCCACCCCCCCGCGTCGGCGATCGCCTGCCGCCGCCAGATCCCGGCCGTCCCGTTGAAGTTGAACCACCGACCGGACCGGTTGCGGGCCGCGTGCTCGATCACGAAGTGCCCGTCGAGCAGCGTCGCCTGGGCCCGGGTCAGCCACGAGTCTGCCGCGTTGAGGTGCCCCCACCGCGCCTGGACCATCCCGATCTCGGGGCGATCGAACCACGGCACCAGCCGCTCGAGGAACGCCTCTTCCGGGACGAAGTCCGCGTCGAAGATCGCCACCAGCTCGCCGGTCGCGGTCGCGAGGCCGTGCTCGAGCGCTCCCGCCTTGAACCCGGTCCGGTCGGTGCGGTGGACCAGGACCGCGTCCATCCCCCGCGCGACCAGCCGGGCGACCGCGGCGGCGGCGATCTCGGTCGTGTCGTCGGTCGAGTCGTCCAAGACCTGGATCTGGAGCCGATCCCACGGGTACCGGAGCCCGCCGCACGCGTCGATCAGCCGGTCGACGACGTACCGCTCGTTGAACACCGGCAGCTGGACCGTCACCCGGGGTGGCACCGCGGGCATCGGCGGCGCAGGCGGGTTCGGTCGACGGCGCCAGACCCACACCATCCACAGCCGGTGCAGCCCGTTCAGCGACAGAACCCCGAGGACGCCGAGATACGTCACCAGCACCACCTGGGGCCAACCCATCCGGACGCGCTCCTCGCCTCCCCGCTATCGGCCGACGGGGTCGCGGACCACCGCGGATCGCGCTCCCCGGCCCCGGCACCGTCGGGTTACCCGCTCCGGATGGCGATGATCGCGCTCCGGAGCGCCCGCGTCGACGTGGCGACCGGCCAGGTGCAGCGACCGGACGCGGGTCCGAGCCGGCTGACCCCGACCGAGCGGGCCCTGCTGCAGTTCCTGGTCGACCACCCCGACCGCGACCTGTCGCGGCGCGAGCTGCTGACCGAGGTGTGGGGCTACCGGCCGTCGATCACGTCCCGCACCCTCGACACCACCGTGAAGACCCTCCGGCGGAAGATCGAGCGCGACCCGACCGCTCCGGACCACCTGCTGACCGCGTGGGGCACCGGCTACCGGTTCACCGCCCGGACGGAGACGCCGACCGGCCCGGAGTCGCCGCCGCCCGCCGCCCTGGTCGGTCGGTCACGGGAGCTCGCCGCGATCGAGGACGCGCTGGCCGGCGGGGCCCGGTGGGTGACCCTGGCCGGTCCCGGCGGCGTCGGGAAGACCCGGCTGGCGCTCGAGCTCGGGCGGCGGCGGGTCGACGCCCGGTGGGTCGATCTCGGGGCCGCGACCGACGACGGCGACGTGGCGATCGCCGCCGGGGTGGTGGTCGACGGGGATCCCTCGGACCTGGGCCGCGCGCTGGTGCTGCTCGACAACGCGGAGCAGGTCTGCGACGCCGTCCGAGCGCTGGTCGAGGGGTGGCTCGCCGCGTCGGCGGAGCTGGCGGTGGTCGTGACGTCGCGGGTGCCGCTCGGCGGCGCCGAAGAGCGCGTGATCCGGGTGGACCCGCTCGGTCCGGAGGACGCGCTGACCCTGCTCCGGGCCAGGGCCGAGCTCGCGCGACCGGGGTCCTCGTCGGGGGCCGACCGGTCGCTGGCCGCGATCGTCGCCGCGGTCGAGGGGTTGCCGCTGGCGATCGAGCTGGCGGCGGCGCGGCTGACGATCCTGTCCGCGTCGGAGCTCGCGTCGCGGTGGCCGGCGTCGGAGCTGCTGCGGCGGCGGTCCGGTCCGGAGCGCCACCGGTCGCTCGAGGCGGTGGTCGCGTGGTCGTGGGACCTGCTGGAACCCGCGGAGCAGCAGCTGCTGGCCGCGTGCGCGGTGTTCGCAGGGGGGTTCACCGTCGACCTCGCGGAGGCGGTGGTGGGCCCGGGCGCCGTGCCGGGAGCGTCGGTGGTGGACCGGCTGGCCGCGCTGCACGAGGCGTCGTTGGTGGCGTCGCGCGCGGTCGGATCCGAGGTCCGGCTGGCGCTGCCGGAGGCGGTCCGACGGTTCGCCGAGGCCCGCCTGGCCGATCCGGGCCCGCTGTGGGCCCGGTGCGCGTCGGTGCTCGCCGCCCGCCTCGACGGCGCCCCGGTCGCGGCGCTGCTCGTCGAGCGGGACAACCTGATCGCCGCCCTCCGCCGGCCGATCCCCGCCGCGGACGCCGCTCGGATCGCGCTGCTGCTCGAGCGGTCGTACACCAGCACCGGCCCGGTGTCCGCGCGGCTCGAGCTGGCGGAGCGGGCGGTGGAGGCCGCGCGC
>JBEBJW010001178.1:0-2882 GCA_040079715.1 Myxococcota bacterium
GCCCCGACCCCTCCGCGCTCGCCCGGCTCCGACGCGGCGCCGTCCGCCCGGCCCACGACGTCGGTGGTGACGGGACCGTCGTCGACGTCCGCGTCGCTCGCGGCGTCCCCAGCGTCGCCGGGCGGTGGGTCGACCGCGATCGGCGGCCCCGCCGCGTCGGTCCCCGTCGCACCCGCTCCGGATGCGCCCGCTCCGGCTCGACCGACGACCGCCACCGCATCGGACACGGTCCCGCCTGGCCCTGCCGAGCCGATGCAGGCCGGGTCGGGCCCGAACCCCAGCGGCCCACCGGCGATGGCGGTCCCCGTCGCGTCGCCGCGATCGGTCCCCACGGTCGACGTCCCGCAGTCCGCGCCGCTGTCCCCGTCGCGCGCGAGGTCGCCGAAACCGGTCGAACTGCTCGGACGCCCGTCGGACCCGAAGCGCCGGCCGGACGCCCAGCCGTCCGGGACTCGGCTCCCGCCGCTGTCACCGTGGCTCGGGGTCGACACCGCAGCCAGGCCCGGCGTCGCGATCGGCGGGGGCGTCTCGCTCGGGGCGGAGGTCCCGGTCGATCGGTGGTCGGTCGGCGTCACGACGTCGGTCCACCCTGCGCGGTCGATCCCGATCGCGGCGGACGCCACCGTCACCGAGCTCGCGGCCGATGTCGCGGCGGCGTTCGATCCGACCGACTGGCTGCGGGTCGGCACCGGCTTCGGCCTCGCCGTCCGCGACTTCGCCCAGCACGCCGACCGGGTGTCCCGGGTGCCGACGCCGCGGTGGTCGACGACGGCCGAGCTCGGGTGGCCGGTGGGTCCGCTCGCGATCCGGACCGGGGTCGCGTTCGACCTGGACCTGGCGGCCACCCGGTTCGTGGACGACGCCGGCCACGACGTGCTGCTCGCCCCGTTCACGGTGCGGCCGACGATTCGTGTACAAATCCGAACCTCGAGTGGGGGTGCACACATCGGTGTGGCAGAGACGCGCGACGAGTGACGCGACTCTCCTTCCGAAGCGTTCTACCAATCTATTCCGATGATCCACCACACTGGATCGGGGGTTCTCTCATGCGCATGTTCATCCTGTCGCCGTGTCTGCTCGTCGCCTGCACCGCCCGGGTCAAGTTCGACGACATCAACATCGACGCCCAGGTCGACGACGTCGACGTCGACGGGACCACCGAAGGACCCGGCACCGATCCCGACGACGGGACGTCGTCCACCGACGGGACCGAGGGTGGTGGAGACAGCGGCTCCGAGGGCACCACCGACGGCACCGAGTGGACCGACACCGCGACCGAGAGCGCCGGACCGCTCGAGGTGTACAGCTCGGAGCTGACCTGCATCGGCGAGGACGAGGTGGAGTACACGGCGATCGCGTCGGGTGCTGCGTCGGAGGTGTGGCTGTTCCAGCAGGAGACCGGAAACAACCCGCCGAACTGGTCGGAGAACCACACGCTGGAGCTGGTGTCCGACGGCGACGACGCGGTCTATGAGCGCCTGCTGCTCGACGGGTCCGGCATCGAGTACGATCTGTTCCAGCAGGAGCAGGACTACAGCACCCTGTTCGACTGCCAGGACTTCCTGACCGCGCCTGGCGTGATGTCGTTCGCGGTGGCCCTGATCGAGGACGGAGAGATCGCCGACTGTATCGCCTATGGCGCCGATCCCCGGGTGATGATCGACGGGACCCAGGATCGGGTGAACGAGCCCGTGTTCGACCTGACGAACTGCCGGATCGTCGCGCAGTGACTACGTTCGGCGGATGGTCACCCACCGGTTCGCCACCGCCGCCGATGTCCCCGCGATCCTGACGTTCATCCGCGCCCTCGCGGTGTACGAGCGCCTCGACCACGAGGTCGTCGCCACCGAGGACGGCCTGCGCAGCTCCCTGTTCGGCCCCGCACCCGGCGCCGAGGTGGTGTTCGCCGAACAGGACGGCGTCCCGATCGGGTTCGCGCTGTTCTTCCACAACTACTCGACGTTCCTCGGGCAGCGCGGCCTGTGGCTCGAGGACCTGTTCGTCGACCCGGACCGCCGCGGCGCCGGGGTCGGCCGAGGGTTGCTGGCGTTCCTGGCTTCCGTCGCCCTCGACCGCGGCTGCGGTCGGCTCGAGTGGGCGGTGCTCGACTGGAACGCGCCGGCGATCGCGTTCTATGGGTCGCTCGGGGCCACGCCGATGTCCGATTGGACCACCCACCGCCTGACCGGCGACGCCCTCCGGACCCTCGCCGGGCGGTGACGTCGGCCAGCAGGCCGCCCTGGACCGTGGCGGGTGGCGGCGTCAGCGCCGGTCACCGTCGCGGATCCGCCGGGAGGCTCGGTCCGCCCTCCCCCGCTCCGCCCGGCGGACGCCGGCCGCGAGACCACGGGTTGGTCCTGGCGGGAGGGGAGATGCGACACCGGAGCTCGTCAGAATCGACGGTCGCCCCGACTGCGTCGGGTGGTCCCGAGCCGTGGGCGTCTGCCACGCCGGACCCGATCCGAGCGGAGATCCCGCTGATTGACGGCCGGATCGACCTCGACGACGGGGTGGTGTTCCGCAGCGGGGTCGCCCAGCCGCTGACGCCGATCGAGCGACGGCTGATCCGGTACCTGGCGGCAAGACCGGGGCGGATCTGCGCGCGGGACCAGCTCCTGGTCGAGGTCTGGGGCTACCGACCCGGCGTCCGCAGTCGGACGATCGACAACACGCTCCACCGGCTGCGCGAGAAGATCGAGCGGGATCCCGCCGACCCCGTCCACCTGCAGGCGGTGTACGGCCGCGGGATCCGGCTGGAGCTCGCCCCCCTCCCCCTCGCCGGTCAGACCGGCCCCGAGCGGTCTGGGGAACCAGCCCCGAGCGGTCGAGCGGGGAAACCAGCCCCGAGCGGTCGAGCGGGGAAGGACGGACCGTCCGGGTCG
>JBEBJW010001179.1:0-2881 GCA_040079715.1 Myxococcota bacterium
GCGCCGGTGGCCGACCGGTTCGAGGACCACCTGGTCGGCCCCGGCGGCGTGAAGCTCCAACCGGCGCTGATCGTGTCGCAGGAGCGCAGTCCGACCGAGATCCAACTGTCGCACGTGCTCCCCGGCCTGTGGGACTTCGTCGGCGACGCCGACGGCGTGCTCGCCCCCGGGGGGACGGTGGTGGCCCGCGGACGGTGGCGGTTCGCCGGCGACCCCACCGACACGCTCCACTGGGTCGGGGTGACACCCTCCGGGCTGGTCGTCCGCGACGAGGGCGAGGGCACCGTCACCGTCCGGTGGATCGAGTAGACCCGCGACCCGGGGGACCGGGTGCTACCCTCGGCACCGGAGGGGACCGCGGAGTGAGCCCGCGACCTCCTGCGGTCTCTCGACCAGCGGCCCCAGACAACCGCGTGCTATGCTCGGCGCTGGAGGTCCGGTGGAGAACCCGTGGTCAAAGCCGCCAGGGACGCGCGCGTGGCAGCGCCAGTGGCTGGTGTTGACGGTGCTGCACGCCGGCTGTCCGGTGGTGGGGTCCTCCACCACGGACAAGTACCAGGACCCGCCCGGCACGTCGACCCCGTCCGACACCGGTGACACGGCCAGCGAGGGCACCGGTACCGGCGACACGGGCGACAGTGGCACCTCGACCTCCGACACCGCCGACACCGGCACCGTCACGTCGGACACCGGGACCGCGATCGGGCCGACCGACACGGCCAGCGGGGGCAGCGGAGCCGCGGAGTGAGCCCGCTGCCCGAACAGTGGGCGGTGTGGATCGCGGGGAACCTCGTCCGCGGACGCCCGATCCCCGAGCTCGTAGCTGCGCTGGTCGACGACGGATTGGCGCCCGAGCTCGCCGCAGCCGAGGTCGAGGCGCTGGATCGCAGCCCCGGGGTCGTCGGGGCGCGGCTCGCGCTCCGGCCAGTGGTCGAGGTCCACCGGCTCCGCCTCGCGAAGCTCCGGCTCGGCGGTCGGGAGGTCCCGGTGCTGCGCGGGCGCGACCCGACGACGTTCCACGAGGCGTACGTCGCGCCGCATCGACCGGTGAAGCTGCCGGATCTGACCGAGGACTGGCCCGCGCGGTCTTGGACCTGGTCCGCGCTCGACCAGCGGTGGGGCCAGCGCGAGGTCGACGTGTGCGACGGTCGCTCCGCGGTGGCCCAGCCCGCCCGTCGGTGGCAGGGGCTGGTCCGACGGCGCCGGCTGTCCGAAGTGATCGCCCGCGCCCTCGACCCGTCCACCGGCGACGACCTGTACGTCACGGCCAACAACGCCGCGCTCGAGGGTCCGCTCGCGCCGATGCTGGACGACGTGCGTCCGGTCCCGGGGATCCTGGTCGCCGGCCGGCTGCGCGAGTCGTCGGTCTGGCTCGGCCCGGCAGGCACCCGGACGCCGATCCACCACGACACGTCCGACACCCTGCTGTGCCAGTTCCTCGGGCACAAGCGGGTGTGGCTCGCCCCGCCCGAGGAGACCGAGCTCGCCGAGCGCGGCGCCGGGTACTTCGGTCCGGATCTGTCGCTGTCCGACGCGGATGACCTCGCGCGGATCGGGATCGGCGACGCCGCGATCCACGAGGTGGCGGTCGGTCCGGGCGACGCGCTGCTGATCCCCGCCGGGTGGTGGCACGAGGTCGTGTCGGAGTCGCCGTCGCTGACGTTGACGTTCGTCGGCCTCGCCCACCGGAACGACTACCGGTGGTTCCGGCCCGCTCCGCCGGACGACGGCGCTCCGTAGCCTCGCGGTGACGGGTCCGCCCCGGGGTGGGCATCGGGCACCGAAGGGGGACGATCGATGCGGTTCGCGGCTGCGGTGGCGGCGATCGCGGTGGGGTGCGCCCGTGCACCCGTCGCGGCACAGGACGACGCGGAGCACGGGGAGCACGCCACCGGCGACGATTCGGTGGACGACCCGACCCCGAGCGAGCCCTCCGGCGACCCGTCGGCGGACACCGGCTCGCCCGGCGACGACGAACCCGAGGCCGACCTGGACTGCACGTTCGCCCTCGGCGAGGTGTCGCGGGTCGCCGACCATACCCTGCTGGTGTTCGAAGACTTCGAGCTGCTCGCGGACGGGCGGGTGGCGACCGGCGCCAACAACTACCTCATGGCGTACACCGACTGGGGCGCGGAGATGGAGATGTTGGGCTTCGGGCTCGGGATCAACCCGACCGGGGTCCGGGCCCTCGCCGACGGCACGATCGCGGTCGCCGACGTGTCGGAGGGCACCGTGAGCCGGGTCGACCCGACGTCCGGCGGGGTCGAGGTGCTGGTCGGCGGCATGTCGAACCCGAACGGGCTCACCGCAGCGGGGGACGGCCTGCTGTACGTCAGCGAGCACGTCGACGGCGGGCGGGTGCTCCGGGTGGATCCCGCGACGGGGGAGGTCGCGACGGTGACGACGTTCCCGGCGGACGAGGCCCCGAACGGGATCGCGCTCGAGCCCGGGGACGACACGCTGGTGGTCGCGGTGCGCGCCGGGGCAGGTGGCTCGCGGATCGACCGGATCGACCTCACCACCGGAGCGGCGACCGAGGTCGCGGCGTTCGACGGGGAGCTCGACACCGTCGGGGTCGACGCGTGCGGCGGGGTGTACACCGTACCGTACGGCGGCGGCGCGGTCTCCCGGATCGCTCCGTCGGGCGAGGTCACGGATCTCGTGACCATCGATCTCGGGGCGATCAGCGGGATGCGGTGGGGGATCGGCACCGCCGCGCTCCCCCGCGATCACCTGTACGTCAGCGCTCAGCACAACGGCGTCACCGAGATCGCGGTCGGTGTCACCGGAGCCCCGACGGTGTTCTGAGCGAGCGGCCCCGTCGGACCAGCCGGCCGGGCAATGCGCCGGTCGGACGGCCGTCGTCGAACGTCCGGGTGCC
>JBEBJW010001180.1:0-2876 GCA_040079715.1 Myxococcota bacterium
GTCCTCGGACAGGCCGTCGATCAGGTCCGCGTCGCCGACGGTCACCAGCTCGACCGTCGCGCCGGCGTCGTCCAGCAGGGCGACGGAGTCACCGGGGACCAGATCGGCGTCGACCACGCCCATCCCGTCCACCAGCGCGACCTGCACGCCCACGACCTCGGCCGACGCCGCGCCGGTCTCGACCGCGAGCTCGCTCGACGACGGATCGTAGCTGCCGACCAGATCGCCCTGGGCGTCGACCAGCGGGAGCAGCTCCTGCTGCTGACAACCGACCACCATACCGAGCGCCAGAATGGCCAACGTACGCATGTTGCTCTCTCCTATCCGCCACAGGATGCCGATCCACACGAGCTGTGGACCGTGCGGGCGCCTGGCGGAAGCGCGGCTGGACTGTACCGCCGGTCGGGTGACCCGTTCGGTAACAGAACTGTGCACACCGCGTCCCGCAGGCCCTCGGACGACGGGTTCGACGACGTCCGCGGCTGGCTGGCAGGACCGCCCGGGCCGCTCAGGGCTCGAAGTACCGGGCCGCGAGGACCGCGAGCTCGTCGCGGAGGGCGTCGCCCTCGAGCAGCTCCGGCCGGTACGCGGCGGCGTCCTGGAGCACGGCGAACGTCCCGGTCACCGCCACGTACGCCATCAGGTCCGGTTGGCCGGCCCGGACCCGATCGCTCCGGCGGTACAGCGTGGCGCGGACGAGCTCGATCACCCGGATCGTCCACGCCCGCTCGAGGTCGAACCGGCGCTCGCGCGGCGCCTCCAGCAGCAACCGGCGCGACAGCTCCGGCCGGATCCGCATCGCCGCCAGCACCCCGTCGAGCAGGGTCCGGATCCCGTCGTGGACGCCGATCCCGCTGTCGGCCAGCCCGGACAGCGACGCCCCGAACGCCGCGATCCGCTCGTCCGCGATCCGGTGGACCAGCGCCTGGACGATCTCGTCCTTGTTCGGGAAGTACTGGTACAGGGTGCCGATGCTGACCCCGGCCCGCTCGGCGACCCGGTTCGTGGTCAGGCGATCGTAGCCGTCCTCCACCAGAACCCGAGCCGCGGCCTCGATCACCGCGTCGACCGTGGCGTGGGCCCGGTCCTGTTTCGGCGTTCGCCGACCCGTCTTGCGCACGTGGTGCCCTGCCCCCGAATCCGAGCCGGTCGCGAGTGCCCGACCGACCCCGGAGCCCGTATCTTGTGCCCATCGGAGGTCGATCGTGCAACCAGAGACCGCGTCCGCCCGCCCTGCCGCGGGGCCTCCCCCCACGGCCGTGTTCGGCGCGCTGTGGCAGCTCCGTGCGGATCCGCTCGCGTTCTTCACCCGGATCGCCGGGACCCACGGGGACGTGGTGCGGGTCCGGCTCGGGATCGACGACCTGTGGGTCCTGTCGAACCCGGCGGACGTCGAGCAGATGCTGATCGCGAGCCACGACCGGTACGTCAAGGACCGGGTGACCCGGGCGATGGCGCCGGTGCTCGGCCAGGGGCTGCTCACGTCCGACGGCGACGGGTGGCGGCGGCACCGGAAGCTGTGCGCGCCGTCGTTCCAGCCGCGCCAGATCGCGGGGTACGGCGCCACGATGGTCGACGCGGCGCTCCGGCACCTCCCGGCGGACGGTCCCCGAGACCTGCACGCGGACATCACCGCGCTGACGCTCGACATCGTGCTCCGGACGCTGTTCGGCTCGACCGGCGACGACGCGGGGCTCGATCGGGTCGGGCCGGCGCTGGCGGCGCTGATGACGTCGTTCGAGCGCGAGCAGCGCACGGTGTGGCGGTTCGTGCCGAAGTGGGTGCCGGGGGCGCACCGGCGGCGGGCGTGGAAGAAGATCGACGAGCTGCACGCCCTGGTCCTCGGGATCGTCGCCGAGCGCCGCCGCCGGCCTCCGGGCGACGATCTGCTGTGGCGGCTGCTCGAGGCGCGCGACGAGGACGGGACCGGGATGGACGACGTGCAGGTCCGGGACGAGGCGATGACCCTGTTCCTGGCCGGCCACGAGACCACGGCCCTCGCGCTGTCGTACGCGGTGTGGCAGCTCGCGGCCCACCCGGAGCTCCAGGATCGGGCGCGGGCCGAGGCCGAGGCACTCGGGCGGGAGCCGACGGCCCAGGATCTCGGCGCCCTGCCGTTCGTCGGGGCGGTGGTCAAGGAGACGCTCCGGCTGTACCCGCCGGCGTGGGCGTTCGGGCGCGAGCCGACGGCGCCGGTGACGGTCGGCGGGGCGACGATCCCGGCCGGGACCCACGTGATCGCGCTGCCGTGGGTGATCCACCGGGATCCGCGGTGGTGGCGGGAGCCGGCGGCGTTCCGCCCGGACCGGTGGCTCGGCGACGAGCTCCGCGATCAGCCGCGCCTGGCGTACGTCCCGTTCGGGGCGGGGCCGCGGGTGTGCATCGGCAACCACTTCGCGACGATGGAGATCGTGCTGGTGCTGGCGACCTGGCTCCGCCACCGGCGGTTCCGGCCGGTGATCGGGTTCGCGCCGACGCTGGTGCCCGCCGTGACCCTCCGCCCGCGCGACGGGGTGTGGGTGGACTGCGGCGCGTAGCGCGCGCCCCCTGCCCCAGCCCGTGCCCGTTCCCCTGCCCACGATCGGCGTGATCCGTACCACGGCGTTGTGCGCAGGATCGCCGGTGCCCCGCCGATCGCTGCACGGGACGCCACCCGGAGCTCAGCGCCGCCGGACGACGCGTGGATCCCCACCCGACAGGCTACGGCCCGATCAGCCCCATCCGGGTGCCCGAGGGGTCGTCGAACCACCCGAAGCACGCGTAGCCCGGGACCCGCATCGGGCCGGTGACCCGCCGCCCGCCTGCGCCGTCGATCGCGTCGAGCGTCGCCGCCACGTCCGGCGCGTACAGGTACGCCACCGCGGGCAGGGTCGGCG
>JBEBJW010001181.1:0-2873 GCA_040079715.1 Myxococcota bacterium
GTACCACCTGCATCGGGCGGACGGGGCGCGCGAGGTGTTGGGGCTGACCGAGCTCGTCGCCGCGGTTTCGGCCGCCCCGGAGGCCGGGTGGCTCGTGTGGCAGCCCGGGTGGACCGCGTGGTCGGATCCGCGGGAGATCCCGGAGCTGGCGGAGGCGCTGGGGTTCGCGCCGCCGGTCCCGGTGCCGATCCCGGGTCCGGTCCGCGGGGTGGTCGCCGGTGCGGGCCGAGAGCGCGCGCCGCTCGAGCGGGTGGTGGTCGAGCTGATCGAGGTGCCGCCGGCGACGTTCGCGATGGGGCCGGACCGGGAGGTCACCCTGACCGGCGGGATCGGGCTGGCCCCGCCGGTGACCCGCGCCGGGTGGGCCGCGATCACCGGCCGGTCGGCGCCGGGCGACGGCGCCCCCGACGCGCGCGTGGACCAGGTGTCGTGGTTCGACGCCGTCCAGTACTGCATCGCGCTGTCGACCCGCGCCGGGCTCACGTCGGCCTACACCCTCGGCGAGCCGCGCCCGCGCAAGGCGTACAGCATCGACGACATCGGGCGGATGCTGCGGGAGGTGATCCCGTTCAAGCGGGTGCCGGCGATCCTGGCCCAGTTCGGGACGGAGGCGCTCGCGATCGTCCAGTCTGCCCCGGACCGGTTGGCGGAGGTGCCGGGGATCGGCGCGAAGTCGGCCGAGGAGTACGGGAAGAAGTGGGACCGCGACAAGTGGTTCGTCCGGGACGTCGGGTGGGACCGGTCGGCGGACGGGTTCCGGCTCCCGACCGAGGCGGAGTGGGTCCACGCGGTGGGCGCGGGCGCGGGCGCGGGCGCGGCTCCGGGTGACGGCGATGCGCTGGACTGGGTGTGGGACGCGGACCCGAGCCCGGTGTACCAGTCGGTGACCCCGCGGCTGCCGGCGGGGGCGTTCGTCGACCCGGTGGTGGACGCGGGTCCGCGGCGGATCGTCCGGAGCGCGGAGCTGCGGCGGGCGCTGGTGCCGCAGTCGGTCGAGGCGGGGGTCGGGTTCCGGGTGGTCCGAACGCTCCGGTAGCGTGCCCTCCCTCGGTCAGTAGTACGCGGCGCGCTTCCGGTAGGTGGCCACCGAACCGTCGTCGAACGTCAGCACCACGTTCACGTCGCTGATGTCGACGAACACGCCGCCGGACGCGTCGTCGAACCCGAGGTCCTCCACCCGGAACGCGGTGGCGCCCGACGGCACGCGGTCGAACCCCACGCACCGCGGGGCGCAGCTCCCCCCGAACGCCGCGACGACGACCGCGAGCGCCACCCAGCCGAGGCCGTTCACGGGCGGGTCCAGTCGGCGGTCGGGTGGGTCTGGCAGGCCACGATCGTCTGGGGCAGAGCGCCGGTGTCGGCGGTGCTGCTCGCGGTGGGCGTGTCGGGGCTGGTCGGGCCGGCCGGATCGTACGACACGCACAGCTTGAAGGTCGCGTCCTCGTCGTCGAACCGCCCGTCACTGGCATAGACGTGGACCCGCAGGGCCTCGGGGGCCTGGATGGCGGTGCCGTCGGTGACCCCGACGAGGTCGAAATCCACGCGGAGGGTGTCGAAGCAGCCCGAATAGGCTTCGGCTGGCTGAGCGACTGCGGCCCAGATCGCGATTGGCATCCAGATCAAGTGCGCCTCGCAGTGAGAATCAGGTTCCGGAAAGGATTGGCTGTTCATCGAGCGCTTTCGCCGGTCCCAGGTTCCCTGGTACCGCAACGTCGTACACCACGCACGAATCGTCGATGTCCTGTCTGACGGTGGACCACCAGAACCGTCCCACAGGGGGATCGCTCCAGGGGCCTGTGCCGCAGCACGAGCTGCCCAGCGCTGGGGTGAACGACTCGGTCATCGCCCAGATGAAGCTCGTCTCCACCATCGTAGCGAACGGGCAGGTCCGACTGAAGAGGCTGTCGCCGACATCTCGGACACACACGTGCGACAGCTCGTGGAGCAGCGCCCCCGCGAGCGCGATGCAACCACAGTAGTTGTCGAAGTCGCCCTGGCGGTACGCCCCGATGCAAGCCTGGATGAACGGGTGTACATAGAAGACGTTGATCTGTGTCAACTGGACCGGCACCAGGTCCGGCCAGTTGAACTCGAGGTGCAACCCCAGCCCGACGCTCATCGCGTGCGACGGGTCCGCGGGCTTGTGGAGCTTGATCACGACGTCCTGCTGTTCCAGCAGGTGGCGGATGCAGGTGCCGTCGTTCGGATCGCCGGACAACGTGCACACGATCCAGTCGATCACGTCCTGGTTCTTCTGGAGGAGCGCCCACGCGCACTGCAACACGCCTTCGATCGGCGACGGTTGCTGGTCGTCCCACGAGCGCAGATCCATGTCTTCCCGGACGGCTGCCATCTCCTCTTCGGTGACCCACACCCGAGGTCGGCCGCACGGCGGGGGACACAGGCTGCCGATCGAGTCCCTGTCCGTTCCCTCGACGAAGCAGTCCTCGTTCACGTCGTCCCACGGGGGATCGTAGTACTTCTGGCACCACTCCGCGTTTGGCTGGGAGAACGAGTCCCACCAGCCGGACCCGAATACATCGTCTGCCAGCGCTTCCGCCTCCAACGCGCCCCCGCCGGCCTCGATCGAGGCGCCCTCGTCGTCGACCAGACCGTTGACCACGGCGGCGTCCTTGTCGCCCTCCGCTCCCGCCATCGGATCCCCGCTCATCCGGGCCTCGTCGGCGCGATCGTCAGACCGGCCGGCAAGGAATGCGGCGTCTCGTGCATACTCCGCGACGGGAGCGCGGCGCCCCCCAGACACAGACCGCTTCCGAGCCGGCTCGGCGATCATTGCCGATCGGAGGGCCAGGTGGGGCTCGGGGCTGGGGTACCGGTCCAGGACACCGCGTGGGTCGGCGCCTGCGGGGTGC
>JBEBJW010001182.1:0-2869 GCA_040079715.1 Myxococcota bacterium
CGGTGGACCCAGGGACGGTGGACCCAGAGACGGTGGACCCAGTGGTGGTGGTCCCAGCTGGCGGTGCGTGCGGGGCAGGGGTGTCGGCCGCCATCGCGACGTCCGTAACCGGCGGGGTTACGACTCGCCCGATGGACTACGATCTGGTCGTGATTGGTGGCGGATCCGGGGGCGTGCGCGGGGCGCGGGTCGCCGCGTCGCTCGGTGCGCGGGTCGCGCTGATCGAGGCGTCGGCGCTCGGCGGGACGTGCGTGAACGTCGGCTGCGTGCCGAAGAAGCTGCTGGCGTACGGCGCGAAGTTCGGCGAGTCGCTGACCGACATGCGCGGCTACGGGTGGAGTCCGGGCGCGGTCACGTTCGACTGGCCGGCGTTGGTCGCGGCGAAGGACCTCGAGATCGAGCGGCTGAACGGCGCGTACGGCCGGATGCTCGGCGCCGCGGGGGTCGAGGTGATCCCCGGATTCGCCCGGGTGACCGGTCCGACCGAGGTCACGGTCGGCGACCGGGTGATCCGCGCGCCGAAGCTGCTGGTCGCCACCGGCGGCCGTCCGTGGCGCCCGAGCCCCGAGGATCTGCCCGGGGTCGAGCTCACCTGGACCAGCGACGACCTGTTCCGCCTCCCGACGCTGCCGCGGCGGCTGGTGATCGTCGGCGCCGGGTACATCGCGTGCGAGTTCGCGAGCATCTTCCGCGGGTTCGACGTTCAGGTCGAGCAGGGGTACCGCGGGCACCTGCCCCTGCGCGGGTTCGACGACGACATCCGCGCCGCGCTCGCCGAGGCGCTGGTCGAGCGCGGGATCACCCTCCACCCCGGCGTCGTCCCGGTGGGGATCGCCCGGGCGGACAAGGCGCTGCGGGTCGAGTGGTCCGACGGGACCGCCCACGTGGTCGACGGCGTGCTGATGGCGACCGGCCGCGTGCCGAACACCGATCGGCTCGGGCTCGCCGACGTCGGGGTGGCGCTCGCGCCGGACGGCGGGGTGATCGTCGACGACGCGTTCCGGACCAACGTGCCGTCGATCTGGGCCGTCGGCGACGTGATCGACCGGGTCGCGCTCACGCCGGTGGCGCTCGCCGAGGCGATGGTGTTCGCGCACCAGCAGTTCGGCGACGGGCGCGAGATGGACTACCGCGACGTCCCGAGCGCCGTGTTCACGTCTCCTCAGATCGGCACGGTCGGGTTCACCGAGGTCGAGGCGCGGGCGAAGCTCGGCCCGATCGACGTGTACACCTCGACGTTCAAGCCGATGGTCCACCAGCTCACCGGGCGGGCGCGGCGGTCGTACCTGAAGCTGATCGTCGAGCAGGCGACCGATCGGCTGGTCGGGATGCACGTGCTCGACGCCGACGCGGCCGAGATCACCCAGGGGTTCGCGGCGGCGATGAAGGCCGGGATCACCAAGGCGCAGCTCGACCGCACGATCGGGATCCACCCGACCGTGGCCGAGGAGCTCGTGACGATGCGGACCAAGCGCCCGGAGCTGGTCCCGCCGGGTCCGGGGGCGTCGGCGTGACCGGGCTCCCCGCCGACGCCGACGCGCTGGTCGAGGACTTCGCGCTGTTCGACGACTGGGAGGATCGGTACGCGTACCTGATCGACCTCGGGAACCGGCTCCCGGCGCTGCCGGACAGCGACAAGACCGAGCACAACAAGGTCCGCGGCTGCATGAGTCAGGTGTGGTTCGTCCGGGGCGACGATCCCGGCGGGCGGCTCGTGTGGGCCGGCGACTCCGACGCGTCGATCGTCCGCGGGCTGATCGCGGTCCTCCAGGTGCTGTACGGCGGCAGGACCCGAGACGAGGCGCTGGCGGTCGACGTGGAGGCGGTGTTCGCCCGGCTCGGGCTCGAGAAGCACCTGTCGACCAACCGCCGAAACGGGTTCTTCTCGATGGTCGAGCGGCTCCGGGCGTGGGCGGGCAGCCAGCCAGCCAGCATCTAGGCCGGTTCACTGCCCCAGTCGCCCGCGAGGTGGACCTCCGGGACGAGCCGGATCCCGGTCGCCGCCTCGACCTCGCGCTGGACCAGCGAGATCAGCGCCTTCAGGTCGGCCGCGGTCGCGTCGCCGGTGTTGACCAGGAAGTTCGCGTGCTTGGTCGAGACCTCGGCCCCGCCGATCCGGCGGCCCTTCAGCCCGCAGGCCTCGATCAGGCGCCCGGCGTGGTCGTCGGGCGGGTTCCGGAACGTCGAGCCGCAGGTCGGCACGTCGACCGGCTGGGTCCGCGCCCGGTACGCGAGGTGCTCCTCGACCTTCCGCTTGCTCTCGGCCGGATCGCCGTCGGTGAGCGCGAACCGCGCCGACGCCACCACCGCGCCCGTCGGGAGGTCCGCGTGGCGGTACCCGAGGTTCAACGCCGACGCGGGCAGGACCGACACCACCGCGTCGGGGCCGGACTCGACCACGGTGACGTCGATCAGCCGGTCGGCGACCTCGCCCACCGCGGTCCCGGCGTTCATCCGCACCGCCCCGCCGACGGTCCCGGGGATCCCGGCGAACAGCTCGAGCCCGGTCCAGCCTGCGCGCTCGGCCCGCTTCAACAGCGACGTCAGCTTGAGCCCGCCGCCGAGCTCGACCGTGGCCCCGCGCTGCTCGGCGCCCGCGAGCCCGCCGACCAGGCGGACCACGATCCCGCGGATCCCCCGATCCGACACCAGCAGGTTGCTCGCGTTGCCGAGCGGGAACAGCGGGATCCCGTGGACCGCGGCCAGCGCGACCAGATCGCGCAGCGCGTCGAGATCGGCGACCTCGACGTACGCGTCCGCCGGCCCGCCGACCCGCCACCAGGTCTTCTTGACCAGGGGCTCGTCCGCTCGGACCGTGAACCCGCGACGTTCGGCCAGGGCCCTGAGGGCGTCGGCCGCCCGGAGCGCC
>JBEBJW010001183.1:0-2869 GCA_040079715.1 Myxococcota bacterium
CTCCAGGTGGGGGTGATGGTCCAGGTGAGCCCGTCGATCGGGCTGACCTCGGTGTCGGACGCGGGCGCTGGCAGCTCGACCTGGCCGTACGACGAGGTCCGGTCGGTCGCGCTGGCGGGGTACCGCCCGTCGCCGCACGCCCGCGTGGCGTTCACCTGGCCGACCAGCTTCCGGTACGCGAACCGGATCGTGACCGCCGCGGCGATCGACGGGACCCGCGCGACGCTGTGGATCCGGACCCCGACCGCCGACGCCGAGCCCCCGGTCGGATCGACCGCGGAGGCGCTGTGGGTGCTGGCCCAGCCGGTGCTGACCTGGGGCGAGCCCGGGTCCGACCCTGCGCCGCTCGCGCGGTCCCTCCGGGCGGAGCGGGATCGGCGCGGGTGCGACTGGCGCGCGCTCGCGGGCGGGTACCTCGTCGACTGGTCGCTGACCGAGCCGACCGAGCCGGCGCCGGACTTCGACGGCGCGAACCGCGACCGGGCGGATCGGATCACCGCCGGCGACTGGCCGACCTGGCGGCTCGAGCTCGAGGTCGCGGACCCGGCGTGGCTCGCCCACCTGACCGGCGCGCCGTTCCCGATCGAGCGGCGGTCGGTGCCGGCGGCGGTCCCGTGGGAAGACCCGCTGCTCCGGTGGACCGAGGCCCCGTCCGCGACGAGCACCCCGACGATCGCGTCGGCCGAGCCGGAGCCGCCGCCGATGCGGACGTTCGCCGGTCCGGTGACCCGCGGGTGGGCCCAGCTCGACCCGGCGGATCCGCGGACGGTGATCCGCGACGCCGGGCTGCGCGACGACCCGGCCGCGACGCGGGACCTTGTCCAGGCGTGCAAGTCCGGCTGGGTCGAGGTGGTGCGGGCGTACATCGCGCTCGGGGCGAACCTCGACGCCGCCGAGCCCGACACCGGGACCCCGCCGCTCGTCGCCGCGGCCGAGGGCGACCACCCGGAGGTGATCCGCGCGCTGGTCGCCGGGGGTGCCGGGCTCGAGGTCCGCGACCGGTCGGACGACACCGCCGCGATGACCGCGGTGAACTGGCACCACCCGAACGCGCTCGCGGCGCTGTTCGCGCTCGGGGCGGACCCGAGCGCGGCGAACGCGTACGGTCAGTCCTCGCTGACGAAGGTCCTCGAGGCGCCGGATCCGGACCTGCTCGCGGCGCTGCTCGCCGCCGGCGCCGACGTGAACCTCGGCGGGGAGCGCGGGCAGAGCGCGCTCGACAAGGCCGCGCAGTCGGGCGACCGTGCGCTGCTCCGGCAGCTCCTCGACGCCGGCGGTGATCCCGGGCTGACCGACGCGGTCGGCCGGCCGCTGCTCGCCCGGGTGTCGGACCCGGAGCTCGCGCGCCTCCTGCTCGACGCCGGCGCGCCGATCGACGGTCCGCCGGGCGGGCTCGCCCCGATCGACGCGGCGACGATCGAAGGACGCGACGCGGTGGTGGCGCTGCTCGCGTCCCGCGGGGCCCGGGCGCCCGACGCGGTGCGGATCGCGGCGATCCGGGCGGTCCGGGACGGGGACGTCGCCGGGGTCCGGGAGGCCCTCGCCGCCGGGGCGGACCCGAACGGGCCGGAGCTCGAGCGCGGGAGCCTGCTGCACCGGGCGGTCGAGCGCGGCGCGCAGGAGGTGGTCGACGCGCTGCTCGCGGCCGGGGCCGATCCGAACCGCCTCGACGAGTTCGGGCGGCCGGCCACGGCCCACTGCGACGATCCGGCGTTCGGGCGGTGGCTGTGCGCCCGCGGCCTCGCGGTGAACGGGACCCAGTCCGGCTGGCGGACCCCGCTGCTCGGCCTGGCCCTGGACAAGGCCGACGCCGAGCTGCTCGACGCGGTGATCGCCGCCGGGGCCGAGCTCCGGGATCTCGGGTGGCTCCACTCGCCGCTCGTGTGGGGCGACTACCCGGACGCGTGGGTGGTGACCGTGCTCGAGCGCCTGGCGGCGGCGGGGGCGGACCTCGAGGCGCGGTACTCGATCGGCGAGATCACGCTGCTGTGCGGGTTCGCGAGCCGGCGGCGCCTGGCGGCGGTCGACGCGCTGGTGGCGCTCGGGGCGGACGTCGAGGCGACCAACGCCCAGCAGCAGACGGCGTTGTACCTCGCGTGCGGGGTCGGCGGGTCCGAGGAGGACGCGGTGGCGGTGCTCGACCGGCTGGTGGCCGCCGGCGCCCGCACCGATCGGGTCGACTGGCTCCGGCAGTCCGCGTACGAGAGCGCCGCGAACTACCGGCGGGACGGGGTCCGGGCGTGGTTCGAGGCCCGGTTCGAGGCGACCCTCGGCGTCGGTGAGCCCGTCTGGTCCGAGGTCGCCGCGCGGACCGACGACGCGTCGTTCCTCCACTGGGTCCGGACCCGCCGCCTGGACGTGGTCCGCGGGCTGCTGTCGGCCGGGTACGCCCCGGATCCGGTCCAGCCGACGTTCGAGTCCCCGCTGTCGGTGGCGGCGACCGCCGGCGACCTCGAGCTGGTCGAGCTGCTGCTCGCCCACGGCGCGGACCCGAACTGGGCGCTCCCGTACGACGGCCGCGCGCTGACCCACGCCACCGGCGCCGGCCAGCTCGAGGTCGTCCGGGCGCTGCTCGCCGCCGGGGCGGACCTGGAGGCGCGCGGGTTCGACCACGGTCCGGTGTACGGGGTGACCGACCTGGCGCTGCTCGAGCTGCTGCTCGCCGCCGGCGCGTCCCCCGAGCCCCGCCCCGCCGGGTGGGCGCCGCTGCACCACGCCGCCCGGGTCGGCGCGTTCGAGGCCGCCGACCGGCTGGTCGCCGCCGGGGTCCACCTCGACGTCCGCGCGCCCGGGCGGGTGACCCCGCTGCACCTCGCGCTCGACAATGACCGGATCGAGCTCGGGTGCGCGCTGATCGCCGCCGGGGCGA
>JBEBJW010001184.1:0-2868 GCA_040079715.1 Myxococcota bacterium
CCCCTCCCGGCCGCCCATGGTACACCGCGGCGATGAGCGAGCGTCAGGCGGCGTTGCTGCGCGGGATCAACGTCGGGCGGGCGAAGCGGGTCGCGATGGCGGAGCTGCGCGCGGCGATCGCGGACCTCGGCTACACCGACGTGACGACGCTCCTGAACAGCGGCAACGTCGCGTACGGCACGACCGACCCGCTGGACCTCGCGGAGCAGCGGATCACCGCCGCGATCGCCGACCGGTGCAACGTCCGGTGCCGGGTGATGACGGTCGACGCGGCCTGGCTCGGGTCCACGATCGACGCGGATCCGCTCGGCGCCGTCGCGACCGATCCGTCGCGGTACCTGGTGGCGGTCCTCGCGCCGGGGATCCCCGCCGGCAACACCGCGCTCGACGCGGTCGTGGCCGCCGACTGGGGGCCCGAGCGGGTGGCGGCCGGCCCCCGCGCGGTTTACCTGTGGTGCCCGGGCGGGATCCTCGACAGCCCGCTCGCCGCGGCGTTCGGCAAGGCGACCTCCGACCGGGCGACGGTCCGGAACTGGTCCACCCTGTGCAAGCTCCGGCTGCGGGTGTGCGGGTC
Source organism: Myxococcota bacterium (assembly GCA_040079715.1). GTDB lineage: Bacteria > Myxococcota_A > UBA796 > UBA796 > JACKER01. Next base: position 575 of record JBEBJW010001184.1, read on the forward strand.
GAGCGGTGGGAGCGAGGGATGACCGAAGGAGATCGGCTGTACGTGCTCGACGCGTTCGCGTTCTGGGCCCGGTCCGGGTTCCACCGGCACGAGCTGTGCGACGAGGTCGAGGTCCGGATCCACGACCTGGTCGGCTCGGTGGACACCGAAATCAACGCCGAGTTCGTCGCGACGACCACCGAGCGGCTCCGCGCCGACCTCGACGCCCAGCGGGACCGCGAGGCCGGGTGGGACGACGAGACGATCAACGACCGGATCGACGACGCGTTCGACGAGCTGTGGGACCGCGGGATCGTCGCGCTCCAGAACGCCGGCTACACCCAGTCCGACGGGTGGGACGACGCGAACGAGGCGGCGGTCGATGTGGACGAGCCGCGGGGCGCGGTGTTCTACCACGGCCAGGACACCGAGCGCGCGGTGAAGGGCGACGGCCTGCTCCTGACGTTCGGGGCGTACTCTGCCGGAGACGACCACGACGCGGCCTCGCTCGAGATCGGGCGCGAGGTGTGCGAGGTCCTGCGGAAGAACGGGGTCGACGTCCGGTGGGACGGGACGGTGGCGGATCGGATCCGGATCCCGCCGTTCGAGTGGCGCAAGCGGGCGTTCACCGAAGCCCCGTGACCCGCCGGCGCGCGCCCGGCTGACGCCGTCCGGGCCTCACCCCGTCACGCCCGGCCGACAGCCGGCGACAATCGATGACCGCGCGCACGATTGTCAAAAACATACTCCCCTCCTGTCACACTGGAGGAGAGACATGACCATCCGCAGCCTTCCGTACGCCCTGCTGGGGCTCGCGCTGCTCGGGTGCAACGGCGACAAGGACACGACGGACACCGGGGTCGACGGCGACGCCGACACCGACACCGACGCGGACGCCGATGCGGACGCCGACACCGACACCGATACCGACGCGGACGCCGACACGGACACCGACGCCGACGCCGACAGCGCGAACCTGCGGCTGATCCACCTCGCGCCCGAGGCGCCGTCGGTCGACGTGTTCGTCGACGAGGCCACCCCGGCGGTGGTGACCGACCTGCAGTACACCGACCTCGAGTCGACCACGGTCCTGCCCGGGCCGCACACCCTGGAGATCGCGCCGACCGGGCTCACCCCGCTCGAGGCGCTGCTGACCGTCCCGTCGACCCAGTTCGAGGCGGGGACCACCACCACCGCGGTCGGATACGGACCGCTGTCGGATCTGGCGGTGTTGGCGTTCGTGGACGACGCGTCCGGGATCGCCACCGGTGACAACCGGTACCGCATCGCCCACGTGGCGGTCGACGTGCCGTCGGTCGACGTGTGGGATCTGACCGGCAACACGCTGCTGGTCGACGAACTGAACTACGGGCAGACCGCGGTGATCGATCTGCCGTCGGGCGCGCTCGCGGTCGGCATCGACATCGACGACGACGCGACCCCGGATCTGGCGTACGACGTGCCGGACCTCGGCTCCGACGCGCTGGTGAACGTGTTCGCCGTGTCGGACGACCAGGGCACGTACCTGCTCGCCCAGCTCGACGACGACACCACCCAGCGGGTCGACGCCCGCCCGCAGCAGGGCGACCTCCGGGTGGTCCACCTGTCGCCGGACGCGCCTCCGGTCGACGTGTACGTCGACAACGGTGCCACCCCCGCGTTCTCGAACCTCGGGTACGCCGAGAGCACGGCGTACACCGCGGTCGACGCCGGCGTGCACGACCTGCAGGTGACCCCGGCCGGCTCGCCGCCGAGCGCGTCGGTGCTCGAGGTGCTCGCGTACCCGGTGGTCCCGAACGTCGACTACACCGCGGTCGCGTGGGACGACCTCGGGAACATGCAGGGCACGGTGCTGGTGGACGACGTGGCCGGTCTCGCGACGGGTGACGTGCGGCTCCAGCTGGTCCACACCGCCCCGGCGCTCGGGGAGGTCGACGTGTGGGACCTCGCGGGCCCGACGTTGATCGTCGACAACCTCGCGGTGGGCGCGACCGCCCGCCTCGACGTGCCGGACGGGCCGCTGGCGCTCGGGATCGACTACGGCGACGACGGCGTGCCCGAGTCGACGTTCTCGGTCCCCGCGCTCGGCGCCGACCAGCTCGTCAACGTGTTCGCGGTGGTCGACAGCGGCGGGGCGGCCCTGATCGCGCAGACCTTCGACAGCACGATGACCCGGGTCGACGAGGACTGATCGCCCTTCACCCGTGCCCCAGCCACTGCCGCTGCCCTGCCCTGCCTGTGCCCACCCGGGCGCGACGGGGACGTTCGTGGGAGGCGGGGCGCACGCGGTGACGCCCCGCCGGACGATCCCACCC
>JBEBJW010001185.1:0-2867 GCA_040079715.1 Myxococcota bacterium
GGCGAAGATGCTCGCCACGTAGTGCAGCACGTCGGTGGCCGAGATCTCGTCGTACCCGTAGTGGTCGATCAGCCGCTTCTTCACGACCTCGATCTTGGCTTGGGTGTCGGCGTCCATCGTGTCGGACACGAGGGAGGTGAGCTTGATGCTGTCCTTGCTGTCTTCGAACAGCTTGAGCTCGAGCGCGCGGTGGAGCCGCTCGTTCATCGTGTAGTCGAACGTCTTGCCGTCGAGGGCGAGCGCGGCGATGTAGTTCATCAGCTCACGCCGGAAGTCGTCCTTGCGCGCCTCGGGGATGTCGATCTTCTCTTCGATCGACCGCATCAGGCGCTCGTTCGGCTCCTCGTACTCGCCGGTGAAGCTGTTGCGGACCTTCTCCTTGAGCACGTACGCCCGGAGGTTGTCGATGTAGTTCGCGCACAGCCGCTTCAGCGCGCCCTCGTCCGCGGCGATCGCCTTCTGGACCTCGTTCTTCACGAGGTCGGTGTACTCTTCCTTCACGACGCCGAGCATCTCGCGGTACTTCTCGCGCTCCTCGTCCGACGAGATCAGCGAGTGGCTCTTCAGGCCGCTCTCGAGCTCGTTCATCACCATGAACGGGTTCAGGCACTTCAGGTCCGGGTCCTTGACCAGGGCGTTCGAGATCTTGTCCTGGACGTACCGCGGGCTGATCCCGATCATCCCCTCCTTGGTCGCGGCCTTCCGCAGCTCCTTGACGTGGTCCTCGGTGAACCCGCGGACCGACCGGCCGTCGTACAGCTTCGACTTCTGGAGCAGCGACAGCTTGTGGTTCGTGGGCTCCTCGAGCCGGGTCAGCACCGCCCACAGCGCCGCGATCTCGAGGGTGTGCGGCGCGATGTGCGCGGACACCTTCTGGCGGTTGAAGTCCTTCTGGTAGATCCGGACCTCTTGCGACGGCTTCGTGATGTACGGCACGTCGATCTTGATCGTCCGGTCGCGCAGCGCCTCCATGTACTCGTTGTTCTGGAGGCGGCGGTACTCGGGCTCGTTCGTGTGCCCGACGATCACCTCGTCGATCGAGGTCTGCGCGAACTTCTTCGGCTTGATCCGGTGCTCCTGCGACGCGCCGAGCAGGTCGTACAGGAACGCCACGTCGAGCTTCAGCATCTCGACGAACTCGATGATCCCGCGGTTCGCGACGCAGAACTCGCCGTCGAAGTTGAACGCGCGCGGATCGCTGTCCGACCCGTACTCGGCGATCTTCCGGTAGTTGATGTCGCCGGTGAGCTCGGTCGAGTCCTGGTTCTTCTCGTCCTTCGGCTGGAACGTGCCGATGCCGACGCGGTCCTTCTCCGACAGCAGGAGCCGGCGGACCTTGACGTGCTCGGCGACCTTCAGGAAGTCCCCGTTGTACCGCTTCATCAGCTCGCGGTACCAGTGCCGGCACACCGGGTTGAGCTCGCCCTCGAGCTTCACGGGGTACGGCGAGCCGCCGCGCTTGTTGATGTCCGCCAGCACCATCGGGCGGACCGCGTCCGGCAGCAGCTTCAGCGGCTCGTCGTTCATCGGCGACGGGATCTCTTCGCCGTCGACGTCCCACGAGTAGGTGTACAGCTTGCCGGCGTCGGTGCGGCTGTAGCTCTCGAGCCCCTTCTTCAGCAGGCGCGCGATCGTCGACTTCGCCGACCCGACCGGCCCGTGGAGCAGGATCACCCGCTTCTCCGGGCCGTAGCCGAGGGCCGCCGCCCGGAACACGCGGACCAGCTTCATCAGCTGGATGTCGATCCCGAACACCGCGTCGGCCCCGTTGTCGAACGGGTCGTCGAAGAAGTGGTGCCGGAGGATCGACTTGCGGTACTCGGTGTACTCCTTCGCGCCGTACGCGTCGATCAGGTCGTACAGCCGCTGGTAGGCGTTGCGCGCGACCCTCGCATCCTTGCGGACGAGCTCGAGGTAGTCGCCGAACGAACCCTCCCACAGCAGGTTCTGGTAGTGCCTCGCGTCCTGGTGCTCGGCGATGAGGCCCAGCAGCCCGTCCGCAGGCTGGGTGTCCGACATCGGTTGTGTTCCTCGAGATGGCATGGGTGAACGACCTCGGAAGTGGGGACCGCGAGCGGTTGGCGAGTCCCGGTGCGCCCGCCGTGAGCGGGAGCCGGGGCGAACCCGGCGGCGCGACCCGGGGATCGGCCTCGAAGACAGTGGGTGGTTCCCGCGTTTCGTCCCACCTTCGCGGCGCCCGCCCATGAGGGCGTGCGGCACCTGCGGAGCGGGTCGGCCCCAGGCCGTCGGCCCGAGCCCGCTGCCCGCCATCCGAGTCCGGCCCCGAGCGGGGAAAACCAGCCCAGAGCGGTCGAGCGGGGGATGCCGGGTGACGGTCGACGCGGCCGAGCGCAGGGAGAGCAGGGGTGACCGAACGGGAGGTGGTCGCGGCGGGGTACCGCCGTGTGTGGATCATCACCCGAACCCGGCCGGATCGCCACCGTCAGCCGAAGCCGACCCACGCGGCGACCGCCCCGAGCGCGATCGCGATCGCCACCGCCACCGCGACGATCGCGGTGCAACCGACGCCGGCGGCGACGCCGCGGACGGACCCCGTCCCGGTGGTGCTGGGCCCGACGTCCGGGCCCGTGGTCACGCGGACCCGGGCGGTCGAGTCGCTGGTGACGAGGACCGGCGGCGCGTCGACCCACGCGCCGCCGGCCGGGAGCTCCGGCGGGGTCGCCTCGCCCGACCCGTCGAGGCCAGCGCCGTCGAGGCCAGCGCCGTCGAGGCCAGCGCCGTCGCGCGCAGCGCCGTCCACGGACTGCTGCGCGTCGCCCTCCGCCGGCTCGCGCGGATCGAGGGTCCCGAGCGGCCGGTGGATCCGCTTCGGCCCGTCGATCGACGAGGTCGAGACGGACGAGGAC
>JBEBJW010001186.1:0-2867 GCA_040079715.1 Myxococcota bacterium
CCCGCGCCCCGCGGACCACCGCCGAGCCGCGGTGCCACGCGTCGACCGCCACCGGGGCTCCGGACCGGGCCTCGATCGCGCCGGTGCCGAGATCGACCACCACCCCCGCGCCGTCGACGTCGAGCCCGGCCACCACCCGCCCGTCGGCCGACCACCGGATCGGCCCGTCGCCGAGCCGCACCGCCAGCGGGCGAGGGGACCGACCGGGCGCGCCGGCGCGGGTCCCGGCGGCGCCGTCGATCGCCACCGCGCCGTAGGGGCCGACCGACACGGTCTCTCCCGGGTACACCACGTCGATCGCCACCGTCCGACCTGCGTCCGCGCGGTACACGAACCCGTCCGACACCCAGACCCGCGCTTCGCCGCCCGGGACCGCGCGCTCCCGCCCGACCTCGCCGGCAGCGCCGTCGTCCCGGACCCACCGCGCCCCGGCGACCGCGATCGCGCCGCGCTCGTCCCGCCCGACCTGCTCGACGCCGGCGAGGGGCATCACCACCGCGGACCCGCGCCCGAGGAACCACACCCGGCGCGCGTCGGCGACCACCGGCCGGTCGGGCCACCACCAGCCCCGCCCGAGGCCCGGGTGGAGCAGCGAGACCCGGCCGCGTTCGAGGCTTCTCCGGACCCGGACCTCGGTCACGCCGGCTCCCCGACGAACCGGTACCCGAGCCCGCGGACGGTCAGGAAGTGGTTCGGCTCGCCGGGCCGATCCAGCTTCTGGCGGAGGCGGGTGACGAAGTTGTCGACCGTCCGATCGGTGCCGAGGTACGCCTCGCCCCACACCGCGGCCAGGATCGCGTCCCGGGTGACGGCGCGGCCTTCGTTGCGAATCAGGTACACCAACAACTCGTACTCCCGCGAGGTGAGCTCCACGATCTCGGCGGTCTCACCGATCCGACGGACGAGCTGCCGCTCGAGGTCGACCTCGATCTCGCCGAATCGGTACGCTTCGGCGGTTGGTCGGTGCCGGCGGAGCTGCGCCTTGACCCGCGCGATCAGCTCGGCGACCCGGAACGGCTTGGTGACGTAGTCGTCCGCGCCGTACCCGAGCCCCATCACGATGTCGTTCTCCGCGGTCCGCGCCGACAACAGGATGATCGGGACCCGATTGCCGGCGGCCCGAAGCTTCTGGCACACCTGGAACCCGTGCACGTGCGGGATCATCAGGTCGAGGATCACCAGATCGACCTCGTCGGTGGCGAGCTCGAGCGCCGCGTGACCGTCGGTGGCCGAGGCGACCTCGAACCCTTCGAGCTGCAGGTTCAGCTCGATCCCGCGCAGGATCGAGGGGTCGTCCTCCACGACGAGGATCCGCGGGGCCATGTGCGACGCTAACCCGCGGTGGTACGGTGCGCGCGATGTGGATCGTCGCCCTCGGCGCGTGCGGACCGCACCTCGCGCCTGCTCCGATCGCGGCGCGCGACGGTGAGGCGCTCGTCCGTCCGGGTCCGATCCGGTTCGGGCTGGTCGGCGGGTACGCCGACGCGCCGGCCGACCTCGACCTCGATCTCGCCGCCGCGGACCTCGCGTTCGTGGTGCTGGCCGGCGACGCGGTCCACCGCGGGACCCGCTCCGCGTACGCCGCGCTCCGGTCTCGGCTCGGGGCGCTGCCGGTGGTGCCGATCCCGGCCGAGGGTGAGGGCAGGGGAGACCAGCGTCTGCGGCGGTTCGGCGAGGCGTGGGACGGGCTCGGGATCGCGGGGTTGCCGGCCGGCTCGACGCCTCCGGTCGCGTATCGCTGGTTCTCCCTCGGGTCCGGTGGGTCGCGGTGGCGGGTCGTGGTGGTGGACGCAGTGTCCGACCGCCCCGGCGACGGGTTCGCCGACGAGACGTTCTGGCTGCCGAAGGTGATCGGCGCCGATCACGACCCGCTGATCGTCCTGTCGAACCGGCCGGTCCAGTCGCTCGCGGCCGGGTGGGATCCCGCGACCTCGGCCGGGGCTGCGGAGCTCCACGCCCTGATCGAGCGCCACCTGCCGGATGTTGTTGCCGTAGTCGACGACTGGGATGCCGAGCCCGAGGAAATCGAGCATCGCTTGTACGTGTACCGCACAGGACTGGGCCGCCTCCTGTTTGAGTTGCGCTTGTTCATCTGGCAGCCGCTGCGCCATCTTCCAGCGCTCCACGGTCCAGCCGATCGGCAAGTAGCCGTTGACGAGATCGTGCGCCGAGGTCTGGTCGGTGACGAGATCGGGCCGCACGCCGCCTGATTTCGCGCGCTTCGCCAACTCGGCAAAAACCTCCGCCGCATTGCCGAGCAGGCCGATCGACACCGCCTCGCGGCGATCACAGTGATGCTGGATCTGCGCCAGCGCGTCGTCGAGATCGACGGCCTGCTTGTCGAGATAGCGTGTGCGCAGCCGGAAATCGATGCTCGACTGCTGGCACTCGACCGTCAGCGACGAAGCACCGGCAAGCGTTGCCGCGAGCGGCTGCGCGCCGCCCATGCCGCCAAGGCCAGCGGTCAAAATCCAGCGACCGGCCATGCTGCCGCCGAAGTGTTGCCGCCCCGCCTCGACGAAGGTCTCGTAGGTGCCCTGCACGATGCCCTGGCTACCGATATAAATCCAGCTGCCGGCGGTCATCTGTCCGTACATGAAGAGCCCCTTGCGATCGAGTTCGCTGAAGTGCTCCCAGGTTGCCCAACGCGGCACCAGATTCGAATTGGCGATCAGCACGCGCGGCGCGTCGGGATTGGTCTTGAAAATGCCGACCGGCTTGCCGGACTGGATCAGCAGGGTGTCGTCGTCGTCGAGCGACTGCAGTGATGCCAGGATCGCGTCGAAACACTGCCAATCGCGCGCCGCCCGGCCGATGCCACCGTAAACCACCAGATGCTTCGGATTCTCGGCGACTTCTGGATCGAG
>JBEBJW010001187.1:0-2860 GCA_040079715.1 Myxococcota bacterium
CTCGTCGACCGCGAGCAGGATCCCGAGCGCCCGGGTCGACTCGCGCAGCGCCGGCAGGTCCACCCCGACCGGCGACACCACCACCCCGGCGAGCTCGCGGTCGAGCACGTCGTCCGCCGACCCGATCCGGGTCCGCCCCGTCGCCGCCCGGACCGCGGCGATCGCGTCGAACACCGGGTCCCCGTGGACGAACCGCCACCGCGGCAGCCCGAACCGCCGCGCCAGCGCCTCCGCCACCGCCACCGCGTCCTCGGTCGGGCCTCCGCCGTACCCGCCGGCGCGGATCCGCGCCTCGAGCGCCCGCAGGATCCGCGGGTGGGCGTGCCCGAGCGCCGGGGCGTCGAGGTCGACGTACACCGTGCCGTCCGCGTCGGTGACCCGCGACCCGCTCCGGCCGACCAGCGTCACCGGGCCCCGGTCGCGCAGCCGCCGCTCCAGCGCCGCCACCCGCTCGTCGAACGTCCCGACCATCGGTCAGCCGCGATCGGGAGCGAGCGTCCGCCGTTCGAGGTCCATCATCGCGCGCTGCACCACCCGCCCGAGATCCAGCGTCATCGGCTCGAACGCGCACCCGACGCGGTACACCGGCGCGCCGAGCCCCGGCTCCGGTCGATCCGCGACCTGCCGGACCACGAGATCGCACGGCAGGAGCTGCGGGCCCGCCCCGGTCCCCGGGAGCTGCAGGCGACAGCCGACGATCCGGGTCCCGAGGTCCGGCCGGGCGGTGCCGACCGGAAACGCCAGCGCCACCCCGACCACCGACACGTCGATCACCCGGAACGCCGTCCGCCCGCCGGAGACCGGCACGTGGCACCACACCGGGTCGTCCTCGGCCGGGCGGATCCGGAACCCGTCCCGCCGCTGGATCCGGTACAGCGCGCCGGACCACCCGAGGCGCCACCCGCGGTCGCCGCCGCCGCGATCCACCAGCGCCGCCGCGGGTGAAGCCAGCCCCGAGCGGTCGAGCGGGACCCGCGGGCGCGCCGCGAGCTGGATCTTCACCTGGTCGACGAACGCGACGATCACCACCTCCGGCTCGGCGAGCATCGCGTCCCACCGGCTGTCCGGCCCGACCTCGAGCAGGAGCTCGCCCCCGTCCGTCCGGTCGGTCCGGTCGGTGCCGGGCTCGCCCGCGAGGAGCTGCGACACGACGAACTCGTCCTCGGCGCGGGTCGTCGGGAACACCCACAGCGGCAGACCGCGGTCGATCAGCGCCTGGAGGTGGACGCGGGTGTCTTCGGGCGGCACCCGGAACGACGCGAGCGCCGCCGGGTCGGGCTCTGGCCGGAACCGGTGCATCGACCCGATGTTGCCCTCCGGGGCCCCGCGCCGTCAACCGGGCCGATCGGCGATACTGCGGCGATGGGACCGCGCCGTCGACGGGTGCTGCGGATCGCGACGGTCGACCGGGCCGGGGTGGTCGCGCTGGTCCGGGCGGGGCTCCCGGCGCTGGTGACCGACGGGCCGGTCCGCCAGTGGCCCGCGATGGGGTGGACCCCCGACAGCTTGGCCCGCGACCACGGCGACGCGCGGGTCCGGGTGGTGGTCGACGCGCCGGACGGGGCGCCGTGGGACCACCCCGCGTCGGTCCACCTGCGCGACACCACGCTCCGGGACTACGTCGCGCTCCTGCGGGATCCGGCGCGGCCCGCCCCGTGCTACCTCGCGCTCGAGCCGCTCGCGCGGGTCCCCGGGCTGGTCGACCAGGTCGCGTTCGGCGGGCTGTGCCCCGACGGCGACGTCCGGTTCTCGGTCGGGTCGCCCGGGGTCCAGATCGGGGTCCACTTCGACTACGAAGACAACGTGTTCGTGCAGCTGTACGGCCACAAGCGGTTCTGCCTCGTGTCGCCCGACCAGAGCGCCCGGCTGTACCCGAGCCGGTACAACGTCACCCAGAGCGCCCTCGACGACGCGATGACCCCCGACCTCGCGCGGTTCCCGCGGTTCGCCGACGCCGACGTGATCGAGGACGAGATCGGCCCCGGCGAGTGCCTCGTGCTGCCGCGCACCTGGTGGCACCAGTTCCGGTCGGTCGACGAGACGGTGTCGCTCGGGTGCTTCTTCGGCCGGGCGTCGTTCGTCCGGGAGCTCGCGCCGATCGTGAACCAGCTCGGGGCGGGGTACTGGGCCGAGCTCGCGCGGCAGTTCGTGGCGTACGGGCTCCTCGGCCGCCCGCCCGACGACCGCCTGTACAGCCACCCGCCGAACGGCCTCGTGCTGTACACCGCGCTCCGCCAGCGCCTGCGCGGCCGGCCGGCCCGGACCGACGGGTCGTTCTTCGAGTGACGCGGTCGGCAGACGCCCTCCCCGGATCCGAGATCGGCCGCTGCGCCGCTGCAGACGCCCTCCCCGGACCCGAGATCGACCTCTGCACCCGTGCAGATGCCGTCCCCCGAACCCGAGATCGACCTCTGCACCCGTGCAGATGCCGTCCCCCGAACCCGAGATCGACCTCTGCACCCGTGCAGATGCCCTCCACGGATCCGAGATCGACCTCTGCACCCGTGCAGATGCCCTCCACGGATCCGAGATCGGCCTCTGCACCCGTGCAGATGCCCTCCCAGGATCCGAGATCGGCCTCTGCACCGCTGTAGAGCCCCTCCAACGGGCGTTCAGCGTCGGCACGTTCCTCGCCGTCGTGACGAGCGCGCGTTCTGGCGGAGCGCGCGCGTTCTGGCGGCCCGGCCTGCGGCCGTCGGGCTCCGTCCGGGGTCGGGGCCGTCGCCCTCCGCAGCCTCCTCGCGCCGCCGCCGGCCCGCTCCGCGTTCCGACGGCGCCGCTGCGGGGTCTGCTCCGGCGGCCCCTCCGTGCGCCGCGCCGCCGCTCCGCGTCGGACGCGCGCACCACGCCCTCCCGGATC